>PFDS01000013.1:1458-5731 GCA_002772605.1 Candidatus Peregrinibacteria bacterium CG10_big_fil_rev_8_21_14_0_10_49_16 | reverse complement strand
TGTGCCAAGCAGCCATTTTGCATTTCAGGCGGTAGAATTTCTGAAAGAAAATGGCGTGTTATCCGGCTATCCCGATGGGACGTTTCAACCCGACAAGACGGTGAACCGTGCAGAAGCGACGAAAATTGTTGTTGCGCCATTGCTCAATCCTGATGTGGATCTCACCGGATTTACAAGCGTGTATGACGATGTATCGAATAACGATTGGTACATGCCGTATGTGGAAATTGCGCGTAATAAGCTCGGCATCGTTGACGGACCGCCAAAGACGACCGTGTTCAATGGCGGGCGACCGGTGAACAAGGTGGAGTTTCTCAAAATTCTTCTTCTCGCTCAGGGAGAGAAGCCGACAGAGATGTACTCGGAGATCACGATGCCCTTATCGCTTGACGTCACGAATCCCGATGAGTGGTATTACCCCTACATGCGCTCAGCACTTGCCGCATCGATGACGATGGTAGGGGAGGACGGATTCTTACATCCCGCCAAACCACTAAGTCGTGGAGAAGTGGCTGTTCTTCTGCATCGGTATCTGATGTACAAGCAGGGTCGACGCACGCAGGCGCTTCTGTCGGAGACGGAGAGTGAAATCATCAATACCGTGCGTCTCATGGAAGACAAGGATATTAACAATGCGTCATTTGCAGCGGGACGCGCCGTTGTCGTGTCGCGTGGAGCGCTGACGTCGCGACCGGACGAATCGATTGTGAAGGGGGCGGTGAAGACAGCAGAAGGGTTTCATAAACTGACACAAGGCTACGTTGCGGGACTCGCAGGTCAGTTCGATACGGCGATTGCTCTTGCGCAAGAAGCATGGGGTCTTGCAGAGAGGGCGAAAGAGTTCAGCCCGGAGCTAAATACGCTCGCGGCACAAATGCAGGAGATGGCAAGTACGATGGCAGGCTCACTTCGTGCACAGAAAGAGAAGGTACAGTAGTTTACTGTACTTCTCCCGTATCCAGGTTGAGCGTGTACCCTTGCTTGAGAAGACAATCTGCAAATTTATTGACGATATCTTGCTTGTTTCCATTGGGAGCGAAATTGGATTTTGCATAGGAAATGCAGGAACGAACCGCAGAATGTTGGTGACGAGATTCATAGGTGAGCCCATAGGTGATCATCGCTCCTGCGATCATGATCGCAATAGGGAGAATACTGGCTTTGATCACTTCATTTGCCGATAGCGTGAACGATTGTTTTGGCATATGTGCAAGTGTAATGGCAGTGGATGAGAAAAATAGCTTGCCTATGGTGTGAACCTTGGCGAAGTAGCATGAAACACCGGCAACCAATGGCTGCCGGTGATACTCGTTCTGAAGATGCAGGCGAAACTCGTGTGTTACGACACACAAACAGGTTCGCATGATGGACGCTGGCAGGAAAGCGTAAGAGCTTCCTGCAGAAGATATTCGGCCATAGGCCGACCGTCGGACGTGCGCAGGGCGCAGTGTTCGTCCGGGATGGGAATGAGAGTCACTGCTTCATAGGTGTCATCCTCCTCTTCGTTGGAATCTGTTGGTTCTGCAACGGGAATGGTGGACGGATTGGACATGAGGAACAGCGGAAGTTCTTCCAGTGGAAAGAGCTGCATTGCATCGGTGTCCACGGTGAAGTGGAGCGATCCCTTGGAGTGCATCTCTCCGTAGAGGTACGCCATGCCGGTGAAACCGCGAAGTCTCTCTGCCACTTCCGGCGCGTTGACCATCGCGAATGCAGAGCTGTGACTCCAGTGTTTACGATGGTATGGCCTTCCTTCGTTCCTGTATTCATCGAGAAGGATGGCAGCGGGACAGAAGCACAGCATGGGGTTTCGTTGGTCATCCTCCACGACGCCGGCGACCATGTGGATGTAGGCGCGATCCCCGCGTTTCACTCCGGCATTTGTCAGTGCAGTACGTAGGGCATCTTCTTGTTCGGTCATGAGAGCGAACATGTGTTGCTCCTTTCTTTTTTGAAAGTAAATGTTGTTAGAGAACGAGTACGGACCATCCTAGCGTGTTTTTGCGATGATGCAATGCGTGAGGTACAATGATTTCTTTTCCTCCAATATTCCTATGGAACGCTATGGATACGGTGACGCGCAGCGCGCGCGAGACCTCATTCACAAGGGCATTGAGCAGGCAGGATGGGATCCGGAGAAGGTGGAGGAAGGATTGATCCTTGGAACGGGTATGGGAAATTTTTCAGCCAAGCATCTTCATCCCACGCGAAGAGTGGTCATGCCGTTCGAGTATATTTTCAATACCATAGGGTGTGTGACGGAAGAGTCCAATACGGTTGAGGGTCACAAGAAAGAGGTGATTATTGCACCGCTTGCGGGTGAGGATCCCGAACGTTCACCGCTCCTCTTCGTGCAGAACGGTCGTGAACACTTGTATCAGGGCGTCGATCCCAAGCGTGCGACATTCTGGATTCGTGTCATGCAACTTATGGGTGTACACGTTCTTGGCACATCGAGTGCTGTGGGAGTGATCACTCCGGAGACAGTAAGAGTGCCGCAGATTGTTCTCGTCCATAGCGAAAATGATGATATTGGAGACAGTCCTTTAATTGGGCCGAATGAAGAGGAGTTTGGTCCGCGATTTCAGGATCTCAATGACATGTATCCAGAGGCCACGCGCAGGGCGATACGAAAAGTAGCGAAGGAGCAGGGCATCGATCTGGTCGAAGGATTGTACATTCGCACGGCAACCTCGCCGAGTTTTGAACGTCCCGAAGATGTCTACCGCATGCGACGTGTCGTCAAAGATATTTGGGAAGAAGGTCGCTTGCAGCCGGGTGAGGATCGTTTTGATGGCGAACCGACTGCAGTGGTCGGTATGACCGTACCGCCCGAGTCGGTGGTAGTGCACCACGCGCGTCGTTCACAGAAGTATCCCGCATTCCAGGATGGCTACTTCGTCCTCGCCGCAGCCACCGACTATGCCGGTGCAGTCAATACCAACGGTTTTGTTTCTGTTCCCACGCACGAGGAAGTACAAGAGCGAGCGCATGTCTTGCAGGAAGACTTTGGCAATCTTGTGAAAGGAACATTGCAGCACCTTCGCACCGAGCAGTTTGCCAGAGCAAAAGTTGCATAAGAAAGTAAATGTAAAACAAAAAACCTGAACAAAAATTGTGTATACCAATTCGCTAGTTAATTGGATTAATCTTACTCTCCTATGGAGAAGTGGTAACATAAAACTTTCTATTGAAGAATATGAAGAAGATGTCTGAGCAGACTGAAGGCGGCCCCTATCCGCGACCGGAACCGATTTGCAAAGAAGATATGGAGACGGATACGACATATCTACTCTGTCCCGATCAATCGTGCACCTTATACTGGGAGAAATTAGATCAGTGGTGTCCCTGTGAAAGCGAATGTCCTCTGCAGGATCAACTTATCAAAATGATTCGCTGTCATTGCGGGGAAGTGGTGGAATTGCGAGGAGATCACTTTATGTGCTGTTCTGTTGGCCATCCGTCACCTGATGGGCTTGGTGGTCGATGCTGTTCATTTGCGCGGATGACGGGAAAGTATCATCTGCTGTACGAACGACCTCTGAAGGGGGATGCCCAAGAAGATTTGAATGAATAGCGTTGTTTTTTGGCTAGAAATAGATGTATGTGACTGCTACCCTATTTGAACAATTGGGGAGTCGCCAAGTGGTAAGGCACTTGCCTCTGGAGCAAGCATTCGGGGGTTCGAATCCCTCCTCCCCAGCCATGCCAAGTTTGCTTTTCGTAATGAATTCTTACATTTCTTCGCATATGTAAGCCATTTCATGTGTTTGAATCTTTTTTGCACCCACAAAGGATAGGTTCCGAACTTCAGCCCCAAAAGGGATAGTTCCGAACTTCAGTACAGAAGTTTATCTTCCGTGGTACCCGATGTATGACATCCTTACTTTTCTTTACATGTCCGAGAACGGATACTGCCTTTTATTTCTTCCGTTTTCTTCCCATGTCCAAAGACCAAAGCAAAGTCCGATTCACACAGGAACAACTCGACGCCTACATTGAATACTTTACTGTTCTTGCCCGCATCCGCGAGCGTTGCATCCGTGAAGGGATCGACTACAAGGAGGCAACACGTCGTGTGCGGGAGCGGCGACAGCGCCGTCTGGATCGTTCCTAGTACCCGCTCAGGGATCAAGCTGCCAGTCCTACATGTTCTTCAAGTTGCACGATACGATCTTCGTGCTGTTCAAGCTTATCATGAAAGGCACCTTTGAAATCATGTTTGATGTTCTCTGCAACAAGATCGAAGTGATCTTTCAGTTCCTTTTTCCAG
>PFDS01000013.1:0-1440 GCA_002772605.1 Candidatus Peregrinibacteria bacterium CG10_big_fil_rev_8_21_14_0_10_49_16 | reverse complement strand
AAGGCACCTTTGAAATCATGTTTGATGTTCTCTGCAACAAGATCGAAGTGATCTTTCAGTTCCTTTTTCCAGAGTTCCATCTTCTGTTCCAGATCGTTGAATTTGTGACCCATCTCTGTGAATGTCTCATCCACATCCGTTTTCCACTGCCATATCTTCCCGAATTCTTCCATAAGTATACGAATGTCTTGCTTCGTTGCCGGTGCATTGTCATCTGCTGGTGCCATGCGAAGGCAGCATAGAAAGAATTGCATGCGCAAGCAAGTGAGGGGCAAATAGAATTCCGAACTTACGGAAAAGTCCAACTGTTGCGTGCTACGATGGGGGATGAAGGAAGAGGAGTTCATACGCGGAGCAAATTGCGAAAATCTCTCCCACGCACGAGCAATACTTCTTTATATCAGGAATTTGCTGTATTATCGACTAAGTGCCACGCTATAAGAAATCCGCTACCCTTCTACTAGGAACAGCAACAGTTGTTGGAGCTATTTTTACTGTACTATCTTTTTTTCAAAAAGAAGGAACTGATCTGGTGGTCAACAACTCTCCTGCTTCCATAAACACAATCAATCAGGTAGGGGATAACATAATAAACAATAATATGGATCCAACACTTATTGCTGACCTCAATGCTTTGCAACCACGTATTTTGTCCGCTGAGCAAAGATCAGCTCTCATAACTCAAATTTCAAAGCATAAGGGTCGCATTGGTTTTTATAGTAAATTTATGGACGGAGAAAGTGCGGATTTTGTTGACAGTTTATCTTCTGCATTTGTGGATGCTGGTTGGCAAGTGTTCCCAGTAAATAGGTCATCCACCAATGATTACCCAGGATATGTTAATCTGTTTGTTACAGGCGAAAGACAACGAATTGCAGCAAACTTTGTCTGCAATGCGTTAACAAACATAAGTATCGATTGTCGGGCAGAGAAAATGGAGGAAGCGACTATGGCTGGAACAAGAGAGTTAGATGCAATTTATGTAGTAGTTGGTAGAAAACGGTAAGAGGCACACGTTGCATCACCTATTCAACACAAAGGGATTAAAAGCGCCTACCAGTAAGATACCCGCACATGCCTTCTATAAATCGCACAGAACAGGCGAAGAAATACAAAGGAAAATGGGTAGCGTTGAAGGTGGACAGAAAGACTGTTGTCGCATCGGGGACAAGTGCTAAGTCCGTGCAACGTGCGGCAGAGAGAAAGGGATGCAAAAAGCCGGTGATCACGCGCTTTCCCAAAACCCCACGCCATTTCGTAGTCGCACATTAGCTACTAACGTTTTCGTGAGCATTTCCATGTATGCACAACCGGAGCGTTCCATTTCTCTTGCTCCTCGCTTTCAATTTCTTATACGCTGCGCGAAGCGGAAGAAGTGCTTGCGGTAGTGTTTTGTTGTCGTCTACAATTTTTGACAAAGACAAGAATATGTTTCGTAAT
>PFDS01000047.1 GCA_002772605.1 Candidatus Peregrinibacteria bacterium CG10_big_fil_rev_8_21_14_0_10_49_16 | reverse complement strand
GGGAGAATGCGACGCGAAAATCCGGATACTCTTTGAGGAGAGAAAGGATGAGCGCGTTCATGGGGAGGTAACACTTCTCCGCGACCTTCCGGAAAATGGCGGCATTTTTTTCGTCGTCAAACAGATGCAGACCGCATTCATGCATGTCGCGTATGCGCAGGTCTTTCAAACGGTAGGGCTGGTGGACCTGAAAGTAGAAGCAGACCTGTGGCAGCGGATTTTTATCCATGGCGGGAGAAGAAGGAACAGAGCTTGTGGTAGATATCGCGAATTTTCTTTGCTTGATTCTTCCAGGTGAGACCGCGAAGCGATCGATGAGATTCCGTACGCATTTGCTCTTGCAGTGCCGACTCACGCAGGATCGTCAGGATGCAATCTGCCATTTTGTCCGTGTCCCAGTAATCCACTTTGAATGCGTGGTTGAGGACTTCTGCCACGCCGGATTGTTTGGAAACCACGACGGGCACGCCGTGGTCAATGGCCTCAAGCGCAACCAGTCCGAATGGTTCCGATACCGATGGCATCACGAAGCAGTCGGCAAGCCGGTAGAGGTCGGAGACTTCTTCCGATTGCACCTGCCCGGCAAATGTCATGCAGTGCGCCAGGCCCTGTGCACATGCTTGTTCCATAATCTCGGGGAGTAGTGCGCCGCTTCCTGCCATGAGAAATTGTACCGTGTTATCCAAGTCATGAATGTGTCTTGCAATGTTGAGAAACTGTTGCGGGTTTTTCTGGACAGCCATACGTCCGAAAAAGAGCACAAGCGGTGGGCGCGTCTGCTGTTTTTGCGAGGGTGAAGAGGAAAAATCAGTAAGTCCGTTGTGGATGACCGTGATCCGTTCCTCCGAAATCCCATACCATTTCACCAAGATGCCCTTTGTATACTCGCTGACTGCGATGACATGCGTTGCACGTTCGAGTCCCTGCTTTTCAAGAGCGAAAATGAGTTCATTCGGTTGAAAGTGCGTACGATCGAGTTCGGTTGCATGGATGTGTGCGACCCAGGGGATATCCTTCTGTTTTGCAACTGAATATCCTGCGCCAAATGTCATCCAGTCATGACAGTGGATGATATCCGGTTGCACGTGAGCGGTCATGGTTGCACTTTCCGCCGTGAAACGTTCCACTTCCTCTGTCAGGTTCCATCCGTAGAGTTCACGATCGCTCTCCGTACTCATATTCCATCTGTATCCATAGGAACGTTCAGAATCGTATGGTTGCAAGGGAGTCTGAATGTGAATGGTTTCGGAAGCGGTGGTTGGGCAGCAGACATCGTGTTCCGTTGGGTGGGCAAAGGGCAGAGCAAGTGTCACGCGCATGTTGTGATGACGCAGTCCATGGACAATTCCCTGGCATGCTACGCCAAGTCCTCCGGCGTGACGCGGGGGGTACTCCCATCCGAACATGAGAACATGATGTGACATGTATGTGTGTTTTGAAATCCAACCAGTATAGCAGTTTTCTTGTAAATTTTCCAGACTCAGGAGCTATCTCCTATCACATGAGCTACAGAACGAGAGTGCACATATTCTGAAATTATGTGATAGATATATAAAAATAGCCTAGAGCGTGGATGCACTGTTTACCGCGTTCGTTGAATGTTGCGCAGCGAAGGACGCGTTCTGTCCATCCTTACTGTGCTTCTTTGTACACGGGAGGATCGCCTGAGCACGCTTCTCGTGCGGACACTCTCTTTCTTGCTTGTTGCTGCGGCACCCTCACGGAACCACTCTTTGCGCCTCATCTCCATCATCTTAATGAAGTTCTCGTATTTCTTGCGATATCCTGGCGCTGTAGGGTTGGGGTATTCCCGGTACCAGCGTGTGCGTTCCTGTTTGAGATGTTCGTGCCATCGTTGGTATTCGTTGCGAAATGTTTTCTGTCCGCCGTAGTTTTTCCAGCATTGGACAAGTGCAGCCTGTCTCAGGTCGGCGCACGGAGTATTTTGTGCATGCACATTTGGTGTACTGTAGATGAAAGTAAGCAGTATGCCTGCGCTAAGCAAGGAAAGTGAGTATTTCATGGAAAGCATGGTATCACAGTCGAAAAGATGCCAGCTTTGGATCTTCTGAAGATGGCAAGGTGTTTTACATAATATTGACAAAATCAAGAAAACAAGTACCGTATTTTCGGTTCATTGGAATCGCAGTTTTCACAACACACTTTCCTTGAAGGAGGAATTGTCATGCGTACGTTTGGTATCGTGACGCTCGTTTTGCTCGTGCTTGGTGTACTGGTTGTTGGCGGCGGGTACGTCGGTACCTACAACTCCGCCCGCAACGCGTCCGCCGATGCGAAGACAGCCTGGGGTGACATCCAGGCGCAGCTTCAGCGCCGGCACGATCTGGTCCCGAATCTGGTCGCCACGGTGAAGGCCGCGGCGGCACACGAAAAAGAAACGTTCACGGCCGTGACCGAGGCGCGAGCCAAGGTCGGTCAACTCAGTGTGCAGCTCCAAGGCGGAGCCATTCCGAATGCCGAGGTGATGAAACAGTTCGCCGCGGCGCAGGATGGTCTCTCGGCCGCACTGAGTAAACTCATGGTTGTCGCCGAGAAGTACCCGGACCTGAAGGTCAACGAGAACTTTCTGACGCTGCAGGCCCAACTCGAGGGCACGGAGAACCGCATATCGGTGGCGCGTCAGCACTACAACGAAAAGGTGGGTGATCTCGAAAAAGCCAAGACGACCCTCCTCTTCGGAGGCTGGGCCGCAGGCAACTTCGAGTTGCCGCCGCGATTCGAGTCGTCGGCGGCCGCGCAAGGTGGTCCTCCGAAAGTCTCTTTCGACTAAGGAGGTGAATCAATGGTACGACACGCGTGTGTATGCGTGATCGTGATCCTCGTATCCGCCCCGACAGTGTTCGGGGCGGATGTTCCCACACTCCAGTCTCCCGTCAACGATTACGGGAACATCCTCTCTATATCAGAGGAGCAAGAGCTGAAAAGCGCACTGCTCTCACAGGAGAAACAGACCTCCAACCAAATTGTTATTCTCACCATTCCGAGTCTCGATGGTGACAACCTCGAGATGTATGCGAACATGGTGTTCAACACCTGGAAGCTCGGAACGGCGAAGAACGACAATGGAGTGCTCATTCTCTACGCAGTCAAAGAGGACAAAATCCGTATCGAAGTCGGACAGGGGTTGGAAGGATCAATCCCTGATGCCATTGCCTCTCAGATCATCCGAAAGGAGATGCGTCCCAAGTTCACGGAACAGGATTATGCGGGGGGCTTCTCTGCTGCGATCATTGCGATCACGAAGGCAGCAAAGGGTGAGTACGAAGTCGATGGAAGTGGAGGGGGAGGGATCTCGATCATTTGGCTCTTCGTCGCTATCGGACTGATTGTCGTCATCTTCACCATTGTCTACGCAGTGGCAGGAATGGATGGAGTCGTTATGCTCCTCTACATTCTTACTGCTGTTGCTCGTCGTGGTGGAGGAGGTGGCGGTGGTTACGGCGGTAGTGGCGGTCGAGGTTCTGGGGGAGGCGCAAGTGGATAATGTGTCTCTCTGCCGAACTGCGAATTGAACAACAAGAGCGATTTCTCCGGAAATCGCTCTTTGAAATTTGCCTTTCCACCTGCCACAATACCCTTATGTCTCCCATTGCCGTCACCGCTGTCTACAAATTTCTTCCACTCAGGAAGGAAGAGTTGCCTGTGCTCCAGAAAGAACTCACGGCATTTGGGAAGGAACACGGTATGCGCGGGCTGACGCTCTTGGCGGAAGAAGGAGTGAACGCAACGGTGTGCGGGAAGCCGGAGGTGATTGAGGAGTGGAAGACACTTCTCACGAAGCACTTCGGAGAGATGGTCTGTAAAGACAGTGAAGCGGAGGAACTCGTCTTTCCACGATGGTTCGTAAAGATCCGCACGGAGATTGTGGGTTTGAAGAAGTCGGAGATTCGTCCGGATGGTCGGTATCAGCACCTCACTCCTGAAGAATGGGACAAGATGATGGAAGAAGAAGACATTGTGGTACTCGATGCGCGCAACATCTACGAAACAGACATTGGCATGTTTGAGGGTGCGGTCGATCCGCGTCTGCGGGAATTCAGTGACTTTCCGGAGTACGTGAAAACGTGTGGTATTTCGAAGGATAAAAAAGTGCTCATGTACTGCACGGGCGGTATTCGTTGTGAGAAGGCACTTATCGAAATGGAGCAACAGGGATACGAACATGTGTATCAGTTGGAGGGCGGTATTCTCGCGTACCTGAAGAAATTTCCACACAGAAAATTTAAGGGAGAATGCTTTATTTTTGACCATCGTACGGCGCTCGATCAGGAACTGAAACAGTCATCACGTTACCGCACCTGTCCGCATTGCGGCGATCCGGGAGATATTGAAATT
>PFDS01000010.1:9219-28812 GCA_002772605.1 Candidatus Peregrinibacteria bacterium CG10_big_fil_rev_8_21_14_0_10_49_16 | reverse complement strand
ACCTGTTGTGGCAGCCGCCTGTCACCTTACCACTGCAATTCCGGAATCAATACTCATACAGGATTCAAAAAAACTCACAAAACCACAACGCGAAGAGGCTTTTACATGGATTACACAGAACTGTCTCTATGGAATAGGCATTGTTGAGGCAAAAGATATTGATAACATACGCATCCTCTCTGCCACTGAGAAGGCTATGAATCTTGCTGTGGAAGAGTTGGTTAAAAATCTTTCTCAATCACCCTCCCCTATACCCCCCTGTTCGTTCTATCTCCTCATTGATGGTCGTGACAAATTCTGGTTTGATTATCCACACAGTTCCATTATTGACGGCGATCAAAAAGAACCTGCAATCTCTGCCGCATCCATTGTCGCAAAAGTGACACGCGATCGCCTCATGGTGGACTACGCAATAGTGTATCCCCACTACGATTTTGATGTGCATAAAGGGTACGGAACAGAGCAGCACCGAAACGCCATTGAAAAACACGACCTCTCTCCTATTCACCGCACCACATTTTGTCACACTGCACTAGCCACCACACAAGAAGCGCGCTCAGAAGTACCATAATAGAAAGTACCTGTCCCCGCGTGAGTGTCATCACGCCAACATCAACAACTGAATGTGAGGGCACACGGAGAAATTCAATCAAAAACCGCGATACTGCGTATAACGCAAGAAAGAGAACTGATGTCATTCCCGGTTTTTTGGTTGAACGCAGGTGCCAAAAACACAATGCGGCAATACACATATTGCCGAGAGATGAGTACAACGCTGTCGGATGGCGTAATCCTTCCACTCCGGGAATGGTAATGCCCCACGGAAGAGTTGTTGGAAAACCGTAGAGTTCCTGATTAATGAGATTCCCAATGCGCCCTATGGCAAGCCCCAGTGCAGCCGGCACTGTCACAATATCTCCAAGCACAAAGATCTGCTGCAGATGTGTACGCATCACAAAAAGCAGTACAAGAATGACGCCGACAAATCCTCCATGGGAAGACATCCCCCCCTTCCACACAGCAAAAATCTCAAGCGGATTCTGTAAAAAATAGAGCGGTTCGTAGAATAAGACAAATCCTATGCGTCCACCAAGAACAACTCCAAGTACTCCCCAAAATACGAGATCATTCCACTGCTCCTTCTTCCATGACATCTGACGGTATTTCTGCAAACGAGGCAGAAGAACCATCGCAAGAAGAAAACCTGCAAGGTACAGAAGCCCATACCAGTGAATGGCAAACCCAAAGACTTCTATGGCAATGGTTCTGGATGGAAAAAGTATCATGAGTGTTTTGCGGAGCAGATGGATCGAAGGAGATACTTCTCATGGGCCGGCTGCAGACAAGGGTCCTTCAAGAGATGTTCAAGTTGCTGGCCGTAGTACATCAATGCATATGGAGAAATGAAAATGTAGAAAGGATCATCAATACTACCAAACAATTCCTTTCGCTCTTCCGGCAAACCCAAAATGAATGTTTCCCATTCTTGATAGGACCAGCGACTTTCAAAGAGTCCCGGACCACCGACATGATGAAACGGCAGCCACCCACGAAGTAGTATCGCTGAGCGATCATCCAGTGTAAAAACAGTTGCACCTTCTTCCAAGATAGAAGGCAGTTTCTCTACAAAGGCAAAGGCATCCTGATGAATATATGGCTCTCTCTCCCATGCTGCATGAAATGTTATGGCAGCCTGCAGAAGCAGAAGTGCGGCAAGACCCACTCGTACCGACACACTCGCAAATGTCTGCCACGCCCACCACATCCCCATCCCTGCAAAAGGCAAAAGGAAAAAATCGAGTTGCAGATAAAAGCGACGATAGAACATTAGATGGAATACGACAAATATTGCACTCCAAAGTACCGCTATTTGCCAAAGATTCCCTTGCTCTTTCTTGAAGCTGCGCACGAATCCAATAACGCCAAACAGCAGTAGTACACCCGTAAGACGCACATAGAAAAGTGGCTCCGGAAAACTTCCTCCTGGCGCATCCCAAAGCTTCAGTACTGTGGGAACATGGCGAAAAACCGCCTCATGAATAACGGGGAGATAGTAGAATGCACCCACACCAAGCAGTAGTAATGCGAATGCGATGTATTCAATACGCATACATCCTCTCCGCTTCGCAAGTACATAGAGCTCTTGTGCCTTCTGCACAACAATCTCACGACGATACCATCGCAAAGTCCACGTACCAAGAACGAGGAGGAGAAGCAGACTCGTTTGATGGTGCGTAAGAAGAACACACGCAATAGCGACAACGGACCACAACGACTTCTTCTCAAGAAAGTAGAATGCAAGCACCGTAAAAAGAAGAGCTATATACGTCTTCCAGTACATGACTGCAAAACCATCATAATAGGCCTGCGATAGGAACACGGCAAAAAGCGTCATCACACCAACTCCTTGCCCCCAACGCTTGACTGAAATCCATGCGAGTACACATCCAAGAGCAATAATGCTTACATTCCATAGCCATCCAGTAAACCATTCCACAGGAACACCGAACTGCATGAGTACTGTGGAAACAAGGAATAGTCCCGGCGGATGTTCTCTCGCCCAATCAGGCAAGCGCGGCACGAAGGGGAATGCCGCCTCATACTGTACGAATAGATAGCGATAAATCCCCGCGTCGTACCCTAACGGAACCGATCCAAAACGAACAATAGGCAAAAAATATTTTATAAGAAGCAGAAGAAGGACCACTCCCACACATACATGGAACACACTCAGCCGCTTCTTTCCAAAAACCTTTCTCATGTTGCCAAGCATTCTACCATGAACCGCTCGACTGCGGATTGACGATCAAAGCGCATGCAGAGATCCTTTTGAGCATGATCCCCTAAACGTTTACACAAATCCTGCTTCGTGAGCAACATACAGATGGCGTTTGCCAATACAGTGGCATCACCAGGTGGAACTAGCCAGCCGGTCTCATTATGACAGATGAGAGACCGCAGACCGTCAACATCGGAGGCAACCACCGTCTTGCCAGCCAGCATTGCCTGTGCAGCAACCAGGCTGAATCCTTCAAGGTAAGACGGTACGATGACAAGTTCTGACTCCTGAATAGAAGTCACAAGTTCATCCTGAGACATTTGTCCACTTGTAACACAACATAATGCCACATCAGGATGTTGTTTTTGAACTCTGTTCCATGCTTTTTGTAATATGTGATATCCCTTTCTTCTATCTTTCCTTCCCACATACAGACAGTACCTTTGAGTCCTTTGTGTCTTTTGAGTCCTTTGTGTCTTCCACACATGCACATCCAAAATCTGCGGCAGTAGTGTGACATTCGTCAATCCGTACTCTTCCTCCAGCACTTGACGTGTATTCTCACAATAACAAAACACTCGATCTGCAAAGAACAATGTTCTCTTTTCGAGCGGCACAAACAGCCACTTCCATCCCTGATAGGGAACACTTCTGCACTGCTGTACGTAACTATGATAACACACAACAATCGTTCTGCACCGCTTCGGCTTACGCAACAAAAAAATTCCACCGGGACCTGTTGGAAAAAGAACCGTATCGAGAGTATGACGATCAATCCACTGTTGAAGACCAGTGAAGACACTCTGCAAAAATCGTATACGCGATTGGTTCTGTGAAACAAACGACTGAGATTGAGCACCAGAATCACGCAATACCCGCACTATTTCCTGCATCACCCACCCAAGGCCTCCGTGTGGCGGATCGAAGTCCCACGATACAATGCCAATGCTAGGAGAAGACTTCATCACGATACCTCTGCAATACAGAAGACCAATCGTATTGCTCCAATGCATAACGGGAAACGCAAAATACATCACACAGCATACCATCAATCACCCTCACGCAATCCTCCGCATTTCCACTCGTAAAAAACTTCCCAGTCTGCCCTTCTTTTACTGCATCCCGCACCCCTTCAATCTGTGCAGCTGCCACAGGCACACCCTGAGCTGCCGCTTCCAAACACACAAGACCAAATCCCTCCATATCACCTTCAACAATGATATTCGGCATAACAAACAGATCGGCGTGTTCAAGTAACCGATCACGTACAGGAGAAGAGGCTCTCGTAAAGAGACGTACACCGTCTCGATACTTCATAAGTGACCGAACCTTCTTCTCGTCCGGACCACTTCCGACAATCCAGTATTGAATATCTGGATACATCTCTCGCAACTTTGGTAGAACGTTCTCTATGAACCACACCTGTCCTTTTCGGGGAATGAGACGCCCAACGGTAATAATAATTGGAGAACGTGTCACACTGAGCCTGTCCGTCCGGCAGGCGGGCCTGTCGAAGTGCGACCGTTCTCCAGAACT
Organism: Candidatus Peregrinibacteria bacterium CG10_big_fil_rev_8_21_14_0_10_49_16; assembly: GCA_002772605.1. Taxonomy (GTDB): domain Bacteria; phylum Patescibacteriota; class Gracilibacteria; order Peribacterales; family Peribacteraceae; genus 2-02-FULL-49-16. Next base: position 24,497 of record PFDS01000010.1, on the reverse strand, counting down.
TCCCCACACTCCACACGGAACCACCACAATCTTCTCCTCGCACACTCCCCTCTTTCTTACTTCCTGTGCAGTCGCCTCACTAATGCACACAACCTTATCCATTGTGGGAAGAAACTTTCTTACCATCCACTGGTACCAGTTTGGTTTCCAGATCACATCCAGTCCACACGCCATTATCGTCACACGACATCCTCGCTTCTTCCACAACCACCCGACGCACACAAGAGAGACATCTCCCAAATGTACATGCATATGCCCTCTTCTCAATACTGTTCCCGCACCCCAAGGCAGTACACATAATCGCGTCTGATCTCCGTACGTTTCCCGTATTCCTCGCCACAAATCCCGAGAAAGCTGCTGCATTCCCCCTTTCCCAAGCCATTTCCGCGTCACAAAAAGTAGTGTATTCTGGTATTTCATAGCTGAAACACCATCCTACATGCTCATTCTCGGAATCGAAACATCGTGCGATGAAACTGCGGCAGCTGTTGTGAAGGACGGTACACGAGTTCTCAGCTCTACTATTGCCAGTTCCCGTACAGATTTTGCAAGCACGGGAGGGGTGATCCCGGAACATGCTGCACGAAAGCAAATTGAATACATGACTCCCGTTCTCGAACAAGCTCTTGCGCAAGCCGACGTACAACCACACGATCTGGACGCAATCGCGGTAACAAAAGGCCCGGGTCTTCTCGGATCCCTCCTTGTTGGCACTACTGCAGCGCGAGCACTGTCATTCATCTGGAAAAAACCACTCATTGGCGTCCATCACCACCTCGGCCACTTGAGTTCTCCGTGGCTCGTTCCTACAACCTTACTTCACTTTCCCTGTATCACCCTCTCTGTCTCAGGAGGACATACGGAACTCTGGTATCGTACAGCACATACGAAAAATATACTCCTTGGACGCACACGCGACGATGCCGCAGGAGAAGCCTTTGATAAGGGCGCAGCACTACTCAATCTTCCCTATCCTGGCGGTCCATCAATTGCCAAAGCTGCAGCACAGGGAAATCCCCATGCCTATACATTTCCATTACCACTTCGAGAGGAAAATACACTCGATTTTAGTTTCTCCGGACTTAAAACTGCACTGAAGTACATCATAAGAGATCTCCCTTCTGGAGAAGATCTCCCCGTAGCAAATCTTGCTGCCTCCTACCAGCACGCCATCTGCACACATCTACTCAATACACTGCAAAAAGCTCTCGATCAGTATCCTGCCATACAAGCAGTACACATTGTTGGAGGCGTATCCGCCAATACAAAACTGCGAAACCTCTGCAGAGAACAACACTGGACACAATCAGTCCACTTCCCTGAAAAAGTATACTGTACTGACAATGCGGCAATGATTGCAGTTGCAGGATTCTTTCTCATACAAGAAAAAGACCAAGAAGTCTATGAAAACTTTGTGTCAGTCGCCTCTCTATCACTCACAGAAATAGAAAAAACACGGTAACATACACTCCATGCAAGTTACCCTCACGTGGGATCTCCTGATCATCATCTTCTTCGCGATCGTTATGACGTACAGTTTGATCATAGGAAGAAACGAATCGATAAAAATTATTACCGCAACCTACATCGCAACCATTGTGACACACGGAGTGGGGGGATATATCGAACAGCTCTCTCAGCAATCACATATTATTTTACGCACGCTGGGTATTGCCATTGACTCCACAACTATCCTCGCCATAAAACTCCTGGTATTTATTGTCACAATAGTTCTTATTGCTGTGCAAGGAGGAATTGATGTCGACTATGAAGATAGCGGAGCTACAGATACCGGAATTGCGGCTGTTTTGGGTTTTGCCACTGCAGCCCTTCTTCTCATTAATCTATTTACCGTCTTGGGACAACTGCCTTTGTTAGATCCACGCATGACCACTATTCCTCCACTGCTCACCGTAGCAAAACAAAGCCTGCTCGCAGCAACAATGATTTCGTACCAACACTTCTGGTTCACACTCCCCGCACTCATACTGATTGCCACGAGTTTCATTGGCAGAAAATGAATGCTGCAGTGGCGAATAGGCATATTGTCAATAAATTCCTGCTTTCCCATTATACAAAATAAGGGTACAAATGATCTGCATACTTTCCCTTTTCACTTTTATGACATCTCTCATTCGCAAAGCGACAACCTTCACAACGCTTGCTGCAAGCAACTTCATTGTTGCGAGCGCTGCTGCTTTTGGTGGAGGAGTTCCCGGTGCACTTCCCGGTTCACCTGATCTGCGATCAACGATTACCAACATTTTGAACCAAGTCCTGAACTTCTTGGCTCTTATTGCTGCAGTAGTCATCGTTATTGCAGGTATCCGCTTGATTATCTCCCAAGGTGATGAGACACAAAAGGAAACAGCAAAGAAAACAATTACCTATGCGATTATTGGTCTTCTTATTATTCTCTTCGCAAAGGCAATTGTTCTCTTCGTTACCACACTGGCATAATTATCAGAAAAAGCAGTATGCCAAAGCCCCGCTCAAACGGGGCTTTTATGATTGACGCAGGGCTGGCTCTACCGTTGGTGTCGTACGCAGTATTTCTTCTTCCTCCGTAACTTCTTTCTTTTCTTCACTATCGCGAATAACAATGGCTTTCTCTGTCACTTCAGATACAGCATGTACAGGTATGGGTGCTCCCCACCAGAGAAATCTGCGTGGAAACAGCCATTGCACTATAAATAGTTGCGTATGAAACTGCACATCACGACAGATGCCAAACCGCTTACCGGATTCGCTGATCATTGGCTGCCCAAGCACATGCCGTCCTTCATCCCAAAGAATCTGTAAACGGATAATATCTTCCAGAGGACCAAATCCGCCACCGTCACGAATCCATACATACTTCCCCCATCGAACAATACGATCAGTTGGGAGAAAAAGTTCCGGTGCAAACCATCCACTGGTTTTGATAAAAAATCCTTCTATCTTACCCGTGTCCGGATGAATGAATGGGAGATCTAATGCACCCAAAACTTCAGAGGAGTGCTCATCTAGGACTGGAATCCCCTTATATATAGAGAATCGCACCTGCATATGCTAGGCTACATCATACCATGCATCTGTTCGCCGGATCCTCTCATCTTTGTCTCGCACAGCATATTGCTGAAGAGCTCGGCATTTCTCTGGGACAGATGACACGGAAACGTTTTAGCTGTGGCGAACACTACGTGAAATTCGGAGAATCCATTCGAGGGAAAGAAGTCTACCTGATTCAGACGGCAACACGCTCACCCAATGATGATCTTATCGAGCTCTGTCTCATGTGTCAGGCAGCAAAACTGAGTTTCGCCCAGAAAGTCCACGTGATTCTTCCCCATTTTCCCTACGCAAGACAGGATCGTGTTGCAGAACCACGCGAACCGATCTCTGCAAAACTCGTTGCTCACCTCCTTGAAGAAGCTGGCGCAGACCACATGATTCTCCTGGATATCCACTCTGACCAAATTCAGGGATTTTTCTCCATTCCCACAGACGTACTGTACGCGCGACCGATTTTCACGGAATACGTCCATCAGAACAAACTGCAAGACTGTGTCATTGTTGCTCCGGATGTCGGAGGAGCGAAGCGTGCGAAAAAATTCGCCAATACACTGAATGCCGATATTGCCATCCTTCATAAAAGCCGTCCTGAACATCACATTAGTGAAGTACATAATATTATCGGTTCTGTCGAAGGCAAACCTTGCATTATTTTTGATGATATGATCGATACGGCCGGAACACTCGTAGCCGCTAAAAGCGCTCTCATTGATGCTGGCGCAACCGACGTGTATGCCATGGCAACGCACGGCATCTTCTCCGGCCGCGCCATCGAACGCCTGACACAGGCACACTTCAAAGAAGTAATTATCACGGACAGTATTCCGCACGAAGACAATCTCTTCCCTCATCTCACAGTCCTCTCCATAGCGCCTCTGCTCGCCGAAGTCATCCGCCATGTGGAACGGGGAGAAAGTGTAACGAATATTTACAAAACAACATAACACAAGTCACATGGCTTGACATCAAGTAAGCAGTACAGAACAATGCACAGGTCTTTTCCGCAATGTTCTATGCAAAAATTCATCTCCATCGCGACAACAGTCGTTGTCGCTACATCTCTGATATCCGTCAGTGTTGCCAAGCAAGATGATGCATGCCGCAATGTGTACGGACGCAAAAAGGCAGAATGTATGAAAATGCAATCTGCATCTCAAGGGTGGCGGATACATGGCAAAAACATACAAAAAACGGCAAAAGACGCAAAAATGAATAAGAGTGAGAAAGGACAGCCTTCCTTCACTACCAAAAGTAATATTGTCGTGAAAAATCTCGGTCAGTGTATGCGCAAAATTAACCAGGAGTGGAAAGGAAAGTGCCGTGGCTTGCGAGGCAAAGATCGTGTTCCCTGCATAAAGGAGAAAATTGCAGCCTTCCGCGTAGCACGTACGGCATGGCGCGATGCCGTAAAAGACTGTAGAACTGCCGAAGACAGGAAAATATGTATGGCAGAAAGCCTTCATGGCCTCTGCGGCGATGCAAGTAGTTCAAGTTCGAGCAGCAGTGAATCTAGCAGCTCTGAAAGTAGTTCATCATCGGACTCATCGGATTCTTCTTCATCTGAATCTTCAGAATCCGAGTCATCAGAATCTACTTCATCGGAGTCCTCTTCGGAGTCTTCATCAGAATCTTCCTCTTCTGAATCTTCCAGCTCCGCAAGTAGCGAAAGCAATAGTTCTGTGTCTTCGTAAGGAGGTGGTGGGCGATGCAAGACTTGAACTTGCGACCTCGACATTATCAGTGTCGCGCTCTAACCAGCTGAGCTAATCGCCCGATTTGTGAATGATAGCATTTACACTCAAGCCGGTGAGAGCGCATGCGCGTTCTTTTATGACTCGGATTCTCCAGAGAATCCTCGACCCAGCTGAGCTAATCGCCCGATTCAGTAAAATTAACTGCTCCGTAACAGTTTGCCACGCTTTTTTCTTTATTTAAAGTAAATTAGGGCAGCATTCCTGTTCAGAAATGCCACCCTAAAACCTTTATTTCTTATTCCTCTTCACTCTTCAACGTTTCCACCTCTCGACGAACCCACTCCCTGACACCCTCCGGATCACGCTGGGCCAGCACATCCAGAGCAGCACGGGTGGCATTCGCATGCTTGCGTTGCCCCCATGTCGACCGAGGCTCGCGAGTATGTGAGACTTGCTGTGCAAAAAGAAGCGGATGATGAGGAGTGCCGGGACGGTACGGCAAGGCCGTTCCGGATTTTCCCGATCCTCCAAATGGTATTTGTGGTGCAGGAGCTGCGGTACATCCATCAACCTGACCTTCATCACCACTTACATACACCACGCCCTGTGGCATATGCTCACGAATCATCTCCGCCTGTTTTTTTGTTGCAGCAAGAACTGTGCCTGTAAGGGCATAGCCGAGATCATTCGCACGCTCAATCGCTGCCTGTATTCCATTGACCTCTTTCCAACGCACAATCGGTGCAAAGATCTCCACTGTTTCCATGGTGTCCAAATTCTGATCCTTGGGAACTTCATACATCACCGGTCGCATGGTTTGGGGACGACCGTCTCCTTCCATCGCCTCCTTAACCGAATCGGGGGTGAGAAGTATACCGCCTTCTTTCATAATCTTGTTCACCTTACGACGCACATCATTATGCATCTTCTGATCAATGAGCGCACCCATATCACAACCACCATCCTCTACCTTCCCCACTTTCACCCGCCGCAACCGCTCAGCAATCATAAACTTCAAGGCCGAAGCATCATCTGGATGTATCCCCCGCTCTTCATCCTCATCCACTGCCACGATAAACTCTTTACATGTGGAACACTTATGAGCCTGAAGGCCTGTCACACAGTCAACAACGGCAGTACAGAGGTTCTTTAATGTTCCGTCAGGAAGTTCGTCAAAAAACCGATCCCATTCTTCTGATGACATGCCGCCAGGATCGTCTTCGAGCAGAAATGCCTGCAAAGGCTCCAAAGAGCCTTCGGGGAGGCCGGCAATCACAAACGGATTATACCCAGATGCCTCTGCGTGCAGTTTGTAGTCCAGACGTCCGAACTGCTGCACTTTCTTTGACTGCACTTTATGCAACCTTTGAGCAACAGCATGAGATCCGGTAAACTGAATTACCTGCATATCCGGATGCGCAGCCAATGCTTCAGACATCGCTGTATCCGGCTTGATCTTCCCACTTGGATCATCGTGAGGAATCACAAATTGAATACGATGTGGCGGTACACCAGCCTCAAGCAACTTATCAAACTGCCACTTATAAGGACCGACATTACGTGCTGATGTATGAATCACCACGGAATTCCCCATGAGTAATGCTGCAGAAGCATCGCCAATCCCGATACAACTGAAGTTAAATGGCTGCCAAATGCCCACTACCCCAGCATACGGTTTATACGCAAGCTTCGTATCACCACCACTTTCAAGAAATACCTCATCCATCACCATGACATCTTTCACAGCACGGTATGCACGCCAAAAATCGAAGTGTTCCTGCATATCTCGGTATACTTCCAGCCCTGTTTTGCCTTGTGAAAGCGCCATTAATCCTGCATACAGGTGACGGTCTTCGTAGACAGAAGCAAGGAATTTGTCCAATACTGCCTTGCGCGACTCAAAATTCTCAGGACCATCCCACTGAGGGTCCCACTGAGAATCCATAGCCACTGTCATGAGATATGCAACGGCTTCTTTATGTAAAGGATAGATCCGACCAAAACGCTCGTCAGGATTATTTGGATTCGCATGGTGATACCACGTATTTCCGGAATCGAACCAAATACGGTTCTGTTCTGTATCTTCCGCGCCGTTAATGACTGATCTCATAGGCTGATTGAGGTACTCACGTGCTTTTGCAAAGCCTTTCTCTTTCTCTTCCTGAGGAATGTTCGTGTAGTCGAATGCATGAAGCCTGCCTCCACGCTGAATGTAATCAAGCACACCCTCCGTTTCTTCTACTGTTCTTGTTTCCATACAATACATAGGGAAAGATGAAAAAGGAGAAAATCGTACCAAGAACGATGATTGATGCCAACATCCCTGTTCAAATTACTTCTTCATCCACATCACAAACTGCTCCCATGTAACTGGCAACGGATACGTTGTCCCTTCACGAAACACATCGAATACAATGTTACGCGCTACATTGTATGTAAAACTCACAATCCTGTCTTTTGTAGGAGATGAGAGAACTAACGAACGTACTTCTACTTCGTACGGTGGGTGAGTCTCGAGTTCCGTTGATGTGAGAAACATGCCACCAGACTGACGTATGAGATCGCGCATCATGGTTTCCAGCATCACCGCATCCCAACCAGGCAACTCCTCTTGCTGGGAAGGAACAATCTCCTCTTCTTTATGTTCTTTGAGAAGAGTGGCTGCAAGAGGGACATGACGCAACTGTTCGAGATGAGCCTGCACCTCGGAACTGTAGGCAACAGCAAACTTTTCTAGGACACGCATATACCACTCCATGCGTTCAATATATCCCTCTTCGGCAAACTGCATGAGCAGTGGCTTGACCAACTGAACATACCGAGGAAAGACTTCCTCTCTCTCACCAAAAAATGTCAATGCCGAAGGAAGATGCTTCCCCCACTCCTGTACAACGAGTTCTGTAGGCACAGCCCTATACACACGATCAGTAAAAGGCAACAACACCGTCTGGATCACCTCGAACTGTTTTGGATAATTCACAGGAGGTTCTGCAATCCACAATGGACCCACCGAACGCGGATGGTTCGCAGCCAGCAACCACATCACCGGTGTTGTCTGCAATGCATCCAGAGCCGCGACACGTTCCTCCGGCACACGCACCATTTCCGTGAGCAGATCCTCCTGAGAAAACACTGGAAAACTCTGTGCTTTCTGTAAACGTTCCCGTAGAAACACAGGAGGCAAGAGGTCTAAAGCTTCTACGAATGAAAATACATCACCCACCTCTCCCGTGTATTTCCACTGCTGCCCAGCCGGAACGAGCATGAGAAACTTACTCTCTTTCTCTACAAAGACTGGCGTACTGAAAGCCATAATAGTGACTGCATCCTCCTGTACCAGGACACCGGAAATCCCATCGAGTGCAAACAGACGCAATGTTCCGGCATTCATAGAGCTGACTCCGGTGCTGCGCACCAGTACTTCTCCTTCCTGAAGCCAGAACACATCCTCTTCCAGTAACGCTGTTGCCCCAGAAAACAAGACTCCATCAAAAGCACCGAGCTGTATGGGTGTTTCTTCTTCCGCTCTCACCTCCTGCACAACATGTGCACCCATCTCATCAGAAGCCATATGCACGCCAAACACTGTCAGAGCAGCGCAAGCACAGAGAACAACATGGAATCGCCTTGAGGAACAGAGGGTAGTGAGATGCATATTGGTTTTTCCTACTAGTATAGCATATATTGGACCATATATGCATGTACTCGGCATTGACCCAGGGGTAGCAACAATCGGCATAGGAGTTATCGAAACAACATTATCACAAAATTGTAAAGCTCTTAGCTGGCTCACTATCCGCACGGCAGCAGGACTTCCTTTACAGGATCGATTGCAGGAAATTCAAAACGACATCGCCAGTATCTTCTCAGAGTATCAGCCTACCCTTGTTGTCTTGGAAAGACTCTTCTTTGCAAAAAACGAACGTACGGCACTCGATGTGGCTCATGCACGCGGCATTCTGCTTCTTGAAGCTGGAAAATACGCCTCATATATCCTGGAACCATCTCCTCCGGAATGGAAACTCTCCATTACAGGTGACGGAAGCGCATCTAAAGAACAAGTACAACGGATGGTCACATCACAGCTTCACCTCACAGAAATTCCTCGTCCTGACGATGCCGCAGATGCATTGGCGCTCGCACTATTCGGTGCCTCACAACTACCACTGCTCACATGCCATACGGCACCGGCAAATGCTTCAAAGGGGTGTACACCACTGACAAAGACTTGATGCCCGTCTAACATACGAAGCACGCACTCCTGATGTTCCTCATCCAATTCGGAAGATACATCATCAAGAAGAACAACGGGTTTTTCACCGCAACGCAGCTCTATGTACGAGAGCTGTAAAAAGAGTAATGCCAGTAAACACAATCTTTGTTGCCCGCGTGATGCAAAGACCGCAATATTCCTTCCATTCACTTCCAGCGACCAGTCCTCACGATGCGGCCCCACTGTCGTATGTAGGAGTGCCAAATCACGTGTACGAGTGTCTTGAAGACACTGCAAAAATTCCACAATGAGTGCGTCCTTGCTTCGCTGCACTGTGGCACGTTTAAGAGAGAGTGAAGCGCTCTCCCATCGAACGCCAAATCCTGCCAGTTCCTCTCGCAGAGCAACGTTGAGCGTCTCCAGCAACTCCAAACGAGATAACGTAAGAACACTGCCCGACTCAGCGAGTTCACGGTCCCAGAATAGCAAGCTATCTTGAGACATTTCTCCGTGAGCCACGCGCCGCAGAAGGGCGTTTCGTTGCTTGAGAACTTTCGCATACGTCAGAAAGTGACGAAAGTACTCCGGCAACACCTGGCACAAGATACGGTCGAAAAACTGGCGCCGCTGCCCGGGAGAACCAGAAAATAATGATAAATCTTGTGGCAGAAAGACGCTTACCGGAAAAGAACCAATAAACTGTGTTGTGCTGGTACGCACCCCATTGACGAAAAACGCCTTCCTCCGAGGCTGACGTTGATAGACGCACTCCAATGTCTTCTTGGTTCCATCAATACACTCTATCATTCCCTGCACGCGAAAATAATGAGCATCCCACAGAACCATGTCCTCATCATCTGCAAAGCGACAAGATCGCGTCAGTGCCAGAAGAGCAATTGCTTCCAGAATGTTCGTTTTTCCGGAACCATTCTCTCCGAGAAGTAAATGCACATCAGTATCCACGGAAAAATCGAATTGCTGAGACTGGTAATTCCGAAAGTGTTCCAGAGCAAGAGAACGTAACCACATAACACTAAAGGGCAGAGGACAGCAGAGTAGCCGCTTCCCCAAAGAGCGTGCGCACAACCGCAAGATACTCTTCACGTACAATGTACGATGATAACTGTTCTTCACCTACCCATACATACTGATCAATTTCGTGACCATCTACAGAAATAGATGCACATGCATCTGCTACTGCAAGAACAAAATGAATATCCTGTCCTCGGATATGGTCAGCCCGAAAACGCCTGTAACTTTCAGGAAAATCGTAGGAGTATCGAGTGTGGCTCTCACCGAGTACACGCATCGGCATAACCCCAGCTTCTTCCTGTAACTCACGCATCGCAGCATCCCGTACAGATTCCCCCTTCTCCACTCCTCCCTGTGGCAATTGCCATGCATCGTTCTTTCGCGGCTTGTGGAGCAAGAGCACCTCAAGCACGTCTCCACATCCATCAGGAGAACAAGCTTCACTCCCACGAAGCAGAAACACCGAAGCCGCATTCCTGTACACTTCTTCAACCATACAAACATCCTACAAGCTACTGAAGCTACAAGCTACTGAAGCTAGTTGGAGTGCTTCTCTTCCTTCACTTTCATGGCTGTCTTCTTGCGACATCCAGGACAGTATTTCACACGCTTATGCTCTTTCCATGATTTTCCTTTCTTATCCTGCCTATGAAGTCGCAAAGTCCCCACCCGCCGACCACAACTGGCGGTTGAACAGGTCATACTGTACACGGTGCGTTTTCCTCTGGGCATGGGGGAATGGTACGGAAAAACAGAAGAGAGAGCAACCGCACTTTACTACCCCTCTAAATAGTGAAAAAGGCTGTTTGCTGCAATGGAACCCTCCCCGGCAGCCGTGGTGAACTGGGCAAAGTGGTTGGATCCGGAACTGAGATCTCCCGCAGCAAATACCCCTTCGGTACTCGTACGCATACCGGCATCCACCTTCACATGACCGCGATCATCCAACTCGCAATGGAGTTGCTCTGCAAGGAGAGTATCGGCATCAGCACCAATCTCGATAAACACCCCCTGCAGGTCGATTGCATCGGACCCGTTGAACTCTTTTTCCAATCGCACACCTGTAACCACGGTATTTCCAAGAATCTCTACGACAGCATTCTCCAATACAAACTCCACATTATCCCGCGCCTTCACACGATCCACCCAGTACGGTGATGCACGAAATTCATTGCGACGATGAATGAGATACACCTTATTTGCCACCTGAGCCGCAATAGCGGCACCTTCTACGGCACTATCGCCTCCGCCCACTACAGCCACATTCTTGCCCTTATAAAAATACGCATCACACGTCGCACAGTACGTGACTCCCTTGCCGGAAAATTCCTTCTCGCCCGGCACACCAAGCTTCCTGTGTTTTGTTCCCGTCGCAAGAATCACCGCCTTTGCCTCAGCCGTCTCCCCGCTCTGAAACGTGGCACGAAAACCGGAATCCGTCTTCTCTACCTTCTCGACTCGGGCATTTTTGTGTTCCACTTCTTCAAAACTCAATGCATGTTCTTTAAACTTCTGCATTAAGTCAGGCCCGGTAGTATGAATCTCTCCCGGCCAATCCCCCACTTCGGCAGCAGCCATTCCTGTCCCTCCTTCCTCACCCCCGACAATCAACGTCGAAAGTTTGTACCGTGCGGTATAAATCGCCGCAGTGTACCCGGCACACCCCAAACCAACAATGATGACATCGTACATGACTCAAAGTATATCACACCCATCCCCGTGCACGCATGGTCTCAAGTATACGCTCTACACCCACAGTGAATGCTGCACGTCGATAGGATATGTTACTCCGTCTGGCTTCATGACGCACGGCAGTGAATGCTTCAAGCATGATACGACGCAGGTGATCTTTGACCTGTTGCGGTATCCACTGACGACCGGAGCGCCCCTGCGCCCACTCAAAGTAACTCACCACTACTCCTCCGGCATTTGCAAGCACATCCGGAATAACAACGGCGCCCTTCGCATCAAGGATGGCATCCGCCTCAGGCGACACGGGGCCATTGGCAAGCTCCAAAATATACTTTGCCTGAATATGACGAGCATTTTCCGCAGTGATGACATTATCCAGTGCCGCAGGAATCAGGACGTCACATGGCAACTCCAAAAGCTCCTCATTACTGACGCGCTCTACGTGATCAAGTTTCATCTTCTCAATATCGCATACCGATCCTTTACAGTACTCCCCTGTTACAGATCCCGTCTGTTTCTTGTACTTCTGAATCCGGAACGGATCAATGCCGTCCGGGGAGTAAATGCCCCCCTGAGAATCCGACACGGCAACGACATTGTATCCCTCACGATGTAAAAATTGGGCCATATGCGCCCCGGCATTCCCAAAGCCCTGTATGACGACACGCAGTTCCGACGGATTGAGCGCGTCATGATTGACAAGTTCCTGTAACACGTAAAAGCCTCCGCGTGCCGTTGCAGTGTCGCGACCGGGAATACCGCCATATGAGAGCGGCTTACCGGTAATGAAACTGGGTGCATACACACCCTTCCGTCTCTCATACTCGTCACGCATCCATGCCATAATGTCAGGATTGGTATTCACATCCGGTGCCGCACAGTCACGGTATGGTCCAAGTTCTTCCAGAAACGCGCTCACGTACGCACGTGAGATGGCCTGCAACTCACGTCGACTGAAGCTCTTCGGATCACACTGTACACCTCCTTTTGCACCTCCGAACGGAATATCACTCAATGCCGTTTTGATGGCCATCAGGGCAGCCAATGCCTTCACTTCTTCTTCGTCAGCCTCTGGATGAAAACGAATCCCTCCCTTAAATGGGCCACGGGCATTATTGAACTGTACACGAAAAGCAAGAAAACTCTCAGATGATCCGTCATCCTTCTTGATGGTGAGCTCTTTCTTATGGATATACTGCGGCTGCGAGAGGAACGCAATCTCTTCTTTCCGTAAACCCAAGCGCTCAATGGTCGCATCAAGTGTGGTACGAAAACGCGTGTAGGGAGTGGCGGTAGACATGGGGGTGAGAGTGGTATCCATAAGAAAAGTGTACACTATCGCGGAGCCATATACCCTCCTTCGATGCCCTTTTTTGAGAGGACAACCTGCCACAACTGCATGTATCGGGCACGAAAACCACCCGCACAGGAGAGGAAGTAGTATTCGAACATCCGGAAGAACCGATCACCGTACCGCTCTTTGAGCTTTGGCCAGTTGGTACAGAAATTTGTGTACCACGCAAGAAGGGTCTTCTCGTAAAATGCACCAAAATTCTGCCAGTCTTCCATAACGAAGAGTCCCTCAAACGCACCTGCCAGTTGTTTGATCGATGGCAACATGGAATTCGGGAAAATATACGTATCGACCCAAGGCTCAGGTGCCGTGATCGAAACATCTCCTCCAATGGTGTGAAGCAGGAAAAGTCCATCATCTTCCATAGCATTGTGCACAACTTCCATAATCTTGCGGTAATTCTTATATCCTACATGCTCAATCATGCCGCAAATCAGTACTTTGTCATACTTCTCCCGTACATCACGGTAATCGCGCAGCTGAATATCCACAGGAAGCCCTTCGCAGAAACGTTTGGCATACGCCTGTTGCTCCTTCGAAATGGTAATCCCCGTAACAGAGCACCCGTAGTTCTTCGCGGCAAACTTGGAAAACCCTCCCCATCCGCAACCGATATCAAGCACGCGATCACTCTCTTTGAGTTGTAACTTTCGACACATCAAATCCAGTTTTTGTTCCTGTGCCGTATGGAGATCATCCGTATCTTTAAAGTATCCGCATGTGTACTGGTTGTACGGATCGAGAAAAGCCTCGTACAGATTGTTTCCCAAATCATAGTGCTCCTCTGCCACTACCTTCGACCCACGACGGGACTGCACATTACACAACCGCCAACGCAGCCAATGAAAAAAAAGACTGATGTTCTTCGGAATTTTCGAGCGTAGATCCGCACGAATGATGCGATACATGAGTTCATCGAGCTTCTTACAGCTCCACCATCCATCCATGTAGGACTCACCCAAAGCCAACGACCCTCCGGACATCACACGCGGAAAAAATGCACTGTTTTGGACCTGAATATCCCATGGACGTGATCCATTCACCTGAATGTCTGCTAACACAAGGATGTCCCGAACGAATTTCTCTGCACCGGACATGTGAAAAACATACGCCTACTCTGGAGCGTAAACAATAGCTACTTCTTAATCCTTGTGTGCATCTTTCCATCTCTCGCAGAGTTCCCCTTCTACAGAAACATGTTTCTGCTGGTGAAACATCTTCTGAAGCTTATGAGAAACATGCTCATCGCCTCCTTCCCCAAGAACATGGGCAACAGAAGCTACAGGGTCATGGCCAGTGTCGTTCCGCCTATATTCTTCCAATGGAGAGTGCTGCATTGTGTTACGAGTATACTGAATAAAAAAACGATGACAATATGTCAGGATTGCGAGCCGCGTAGCAGAAATGTGTCTACATACTGCTGTCGGTTACGTAGAAGGTATTCGACGTTCTCCACAAAATCTTCCGGCTGTTTAAAGTGATCACGGACAACGGTCAAATAGACCTGCAACCATTGCAGATTCGTCAGAGACACACGTGCCTCGCCAACCATGAGTTCCACAACCGTGTCTGGTGCATCAAGCAGATGTAGGATATTCAACGCCACCTGACCAGCCTGTTTCCCCACCACAGCTTCTGAAGACGGACCTTGTACATAAAGTAATCCCTTTTCAAGATCGATTGTGACACTTTCCTTGAAAGTAGGATCACCGAAAATCTTGAGGAAACGCCTTGTACGCATCATGCGTTTTGTGGGTTCCTGTACTGTCTGCATGTGCAAACCTCTTTCTGGATCAGGATAGCGTTTTGATTGCAATTTGGACAGAAAAGCTTCACGCGAATCGAAATCTGTGTATCGCTCGCCCTTACCCATTTCCAAATGAAGATACCGGACCTGTTCTTCAGTAGGTAAACGGTACTTCAGAAAAACACTACCATGAGAACGACCCACATAGTCAAAAGCCTCATTCCACCGGGTACCATCACTTTTCTTTAAGGTATCGGTCACATCGCGATCACTGATCACATATGCTTCAATACCCTCATCACGAAGGCGCCTGACAAACTCCTCTGCGAGGATGAAACAATTGCCGCCATGATACCGCTTCTCAATCTCCACTCCATCGAGTTCAAATTCATCGTATAGTTCCAAAAGAGATTGTTCAGGATGTTGACGCCAAAGTTTCATGAGTTCCAAAGTAGGAGCGGCGCTGTTGTATGTATCGGTATGCACATACTC
>PFDS01000010.1:3911-9190 GCA_002772605.1 Candidatus Peregrinibacteria bacterium CG10_big_fil_rev_8_21_14_0_10_49_16 | reverse complement strand
GAAGATCCGGCGGAGATAATGGCCCCTCATCAGTACTGTCAATCTCTTCAAATTCAGAAGGAAATTCCATAGATTGATATGTATGTTCTTTTTTTATTATAGCATATTTTCTCGGTCACACAAAATTCTCAAAAGAGGATTGAAGCTTGTTCAAAGAGCCATCCATAGATCCTTTGAGCCCCTTCAACGAGACGCGGACCGGGACGATTGAGGAGAGAATCATCAATCACACGAATATGGCCTATCTGCACGGCACGCAGTTGATCCCAACCCGCACGGTTCACGAGAAGTTTCGGATCTGCCTGCAGCCCTGCGCCGCACCAGCTGATCACGATCATATCCGGGTCGAATTGCTGTACATCTTTCAACGATACTTCCCGACTTAATTCCCCTGCCGGAATCGGGAAAGCCTGCGCTCCTGCAAAGGAGGCTACTTCCGGTACCCAGTTCCCGCAGGCAAACGGAGGGTGATGCCACTCTTCAAGATACACGCATTGCTTGGGGAGATGCCGCGCACGCTCCTTCACCGTATTGAATTCCTTCCGCATCCGCTGAACTAACTCCTTCGCCTCTTCTTCCCTCTCAAACACCATCCCCAACTGCCGAATCGTCCCGTACACATCCTCCAGGCATCTCGGATCCTGATGGAGCACAGAAAACCCCTCATGCTTCAACTTTTCTGCAAGTTTCTGCTGCACTACTGTTCCTGTGAGAAGCATATCCGGCTCGAAATCCAGCAGATCACCGCCATTCACATCCTGATGTCCCATAATCTTGGGGATATCTGCGGTTTCTTCCGGAAAATTACTAAACTGGTCTCTGCAAACAATCTGATTCTCCACTCCTAAAGCAAATAGAATTTCCGTCGCCGCAGGGCTGAGACTCGCAATACGCATAGAGCTCTAATAGTGCACTAGACTGACCGAAGTTAGAACTTGTTTCCCTATCTTTTCTCACTAAGAACGTCTGTGCTCATGATTCACTTGATTTCTCTTGTTCTCTTCGCTGCTTCTCGTCAAGAAGAATGCTCCAATATCCTTGTGTTCTCACGAGCCTTTTCAATATTTTCGATGTAATGCTTCATTTGTTTTTTGAGAAATGTTCTCCCTGATCCACTCTTCAGAAACTTCTCCCGTCCGAGAGCATCCATCTTATGCACGTACGTTTCACAATAGATGAGCTTCCAATGTTCCGATTGCGCTGTTGACACATTCTTATGTCGATTATGGTCAACAATACGCTGTCGTAAGTTTCTTGAGTAACCGATATACCATTTTCCCTTTTCGTTCTCTATAACGTAGACGTGATGCATAAGGAGGATTGTATCACGTCTTCTCCTGTTCAAGTCGCGTAAAACTTACTCGCTTCGCTCGCTCACCACGCGACACGTAAAAACGCTTCTCGTGCGCCCCATAATAATTCTCGATCCGAAGATTGTGGCTGCGCCACGTGAACGCAAGCAGCGCACTGCGAGCGTTTTTACGTGGTGCCGGGAGAGAGACTCGAACTCTCACTCCTTGTGGGAACGCGATTTTGAGTCGCGCGCGTCTACCAGTTCCGCCATCCCGGCCAAATTCTGCAAAATAATACCTTTTCTGACCTGTAAACAAAAGTCAAAAGATGTAGAATAGTGGCCTCTATGGACCAGTACTCCACCTTTGTATTTGAATCATATAACTTTGATGAGCGTTCGGGAAAAGTTCACTTGCGCTACAGTCTGGATAGCAAGATCCAGTTTGAAGAAGTGGTGCAACTCCCGCGAAAGGGCATGAGCAAGAAGAATGTGGATCCGAAACTTCTCGACCGCGCTCTCTTCAACCTGCATCTCATTGGCGGTATCAGCTACTACAAGACATGTTGCCCCAAGGACATTGTGATCAAATCCGGCACTCTCTCAAGAAAGCAAGCAACTTTCTGGAACAACGTGTACGAAAACGGACTTGGGGAGTTTTTCTACTGCAACAACATAGACTTTAAGGAATTGATTCACTTCCCTTTCGAGGAAAAAGCTGAACCAGCATATCTCCCCTTTTCCCCTTCACAAAAAGAGGTTCTCGTTCCCATTGGAGGTGGAAAAGATTCCCTTGTCACACTCGAACTCCTCAAAGGCAGTGGACATGCCTGTAAAGGACTCCGCATTGGGAAGCATCCCATCATTACAATTCTCGCAGAGAAAGCAGACATTTCTCTCCTGAACGCACAACGTACACTCTCTCCGGAACTCTTCAGACTGAACAAAGAAGGAGCGCTCAATGGCCATGTACCCGTCACGGCATACGTTTCATGGATCAGTATTCTCACCGGCCTTCTCCAAGGCCACTCTACGATCGCCATGAGCAATGAACGGAGTGCGAACATCGGATCACTCATGTTTAAAGGAAAAGAGATTAATCATCAATGGAGTAAAGGCTTTGTCTTTGAAAAGGCCATGCAGGAATACCTGAAAGAGTTTTTCACACCGGACGTGCGTTACTTCAGCCTGCTCCGCCCACTAAGTGAGCTCGCCATCGTGAAACACTTCACACGATTCCCGCAGTATTTTCCCTACTTTACGAGTTGTAATACAAACTGGAAAATCGCTGCTACGAAGACAGAGAGACGCTGGTGCGGACAGTGTCCCAAATGCACCTGTATGTTTGCACTGTTTTCTGCATTCCTGCCAAAAAAAACCGTACTAGAGATCTTTGAAAGCAATCTCTATGCAGATCCCGTTCTCATTCCCCTCTTTCGGAAGTTGCTAGGAAGCGAAGGATGGAAACCCTTTGAATGCATCGCGTTGCCGGAAGAAATCCAGGCAGCATTCATCCTCGCACGAGAACGAGACGAGTGGAACGACACCCCAGTGATGAAGACGTTCTTCACCGAAGAGTTGCCACACATTCAGCAAACAAAAGAGATTGTTCAGCATGCATTACAACCCACTCACGAACATGCGATCCCCAACGAATTTTCCACAGTTCTCTCACAGACAACATGAGAATAGATGACCTCCAAGGCAAGAACGTGTGTATTGTGGGGTTTGGAAAAGAAGGAAAGGCAGCCAAAAACGCGCTGGAAAAACTGTGCAGGATCACCATTCTCGACAGGAACGACGGAGAGGAGTATTTGAAAAACGTTCATCAATTCGATGTGATAGTCAAATCTCCCGGCGTGCCGCCCTGCAAAGAACTGGACGCCGTACAAGACAAAGTCACCTCAGGAACAGCACTGTTTCTAGAAGAAGCAAGGCATTCGCCTCATACGGTTATCGGTGTGACAGGATCGAAAGGAAAGAGCACCACTACTGCCCTCATTCATCACATTCTTGAAACAACAGGAAAACACTCCATCCTCCTCGGTAATATCGGCATACCCGCACTGGACCATCTACAAGATCTACAGAATACAAAACACACGTACTTCGTCATGGAACTCAGCAGTTACCAACTCATGAACATCGGCTGCAGTCCCCATATCGCCGTCATCACCAGCTTCTTCCCCGAACACCTGGACTATCATGGCTCACTCGAAAATTACACAGAGGCCAAGAAGAATATCGCACGATTTCAAAGAGAAGAGGACATTACTTTTTACGCAGATGAACCAGAAGAAACGAAAAAAATTGCGGAAATATCCAAAGGACAGAAAATAGAATATGGCGTATGTATCCCTCAACGATCTCAGGATGCCACACCATTACGTGGACAACACAATCTCCGTAACATCTCCGGAGCAATTCATGTTGCTCAGCATCTCGGCATAGAAGATGCAGCAATCCTGCACGCCATCCCAACCTTCAAGCCTCTCCCTCATCGCCTAGAAGACCTCGGCGTCCATCATGGCATTCGCTGGATTAATGACAGCATCTCCACCACCCCGCAGTCCACCATTGCCGCTATTGATGCGTTTGATGGCAACATTTCTACACTCATTCTCGGTGGCCAAGACCGTGGTTTAGATTTCACAGAACTCATGAAATGCATTGCGGACTCCAACATCCACACCGTTATTTGTCTCCCCGACTCCGGCCACCGGATTGCAAAAGATATAGAAAAAACTGGTGTACATGTCGTTATAGTAGCTTCACTCGAAGAAGCTATGAAAAAAATAACTGGATCTTCTTGTTTGCTATCGCCAGCATCTCCAAGCTACAACCAGTTCAAGAATTTTGAGGAACGTGGAGAGGCGTTCAGGAAATACTTGCTTTCACCCGCATTGTCGAAATAATTGCAGCACGTTCAGCCTCATCAAGCTTCATAGTGATGTATTTCACGGTGTCTTTCAAATTGGGAATGACATTGTACTCGAGCGCATTCACGCGACGACGCGTCGCCTCAAGTTCAATAGCCATGTTCTCTGCTTGCTTCTCGATCTCCGCAAGTTGAACGAGTACATCAAACACCTGTTCAAAACGATCGACCGCTTTATCAAGAAGTGCATTAGTATGTGATGCGCCATACGTCTTCACCTTGCCCTCTCGCTGCAACTGAAAAATGGGAATACGCACGCTCATGACGCTTTTTGTCTCTGTATCCAATTTCACACGCGCTTCCGGACTGGAAAGTGCATTAGTCATGGTGTTCTCCGGAATCCATGCAGATGCCAGAAGGAACATGTGAAACGCCTCCCCCAGCTCTTCTTCCACCTTCTTGCGCAATTCCTGCGCACGACGAACAGTGCTTAAAAACGCCTGCATTAGACCATCCTGCTTATCCTTGAGAAGTTTATGACCCCGCTGCGCCGACTTCGAACGACGTTTAAGGTCCATGAGAGCCATTCGCGTGGGGTTGACTGCAAGAATCGCCATAGAAGCGGTTTAAGAATGAACAACATGATGCATATACTTCTCAATGTGTTCCGGCTTCACACGCTTCAACTCGCTCTCCGGAAGCTCCGTAAGTAAACTCCATCCAAGATCGAGCGCGTCGAAGATAGAACGGTTTTCGAAGGTCCCTTGCCTGATAAATTCGTCTTCAAATCGCTGTGCAAACTTGAGATACGCCTTATCTGTCTCACTTAAACTGGATTCTCCCAAAATCACAGCAAGCTCACGAACCTCTACGCCACGCGCATATGCTGCAGTTAACTGGTTATCGAGCCCTTTGTGATCTTCACGCGTACTCTTCTCGTTCTGCACACCGGGCTTCAGACGTGAGAGAGATCCCATGGGAATCACCGGCGGATAAATACCCTTTTGATTCAAACCACGATCAAGACGAATTTGCCCCTCGGTAATGTACCCGGTGAGGTCGGGAATCGGATGGGTGACATCATCCTCCGGCATGGTGAGAATTGGAATC
>PFDS01000010.1:0-3902 GCA_002772605.1 Candidatus Peregrinibacteria bacterium CG10_big_fil_rev_8_21_14_0_10_49_16 | reverse complement strand
CATGATAGTCTTTTTGGAATGCAAGATATTCCGCAATAGTGAGAGCAATACGTGGAGTTGCAATACGCTCAACCACAGGGTGATCAGCGGTATTGAGAAGCAGAACCGCACGTGACAGTGCGCCGCTGCGTTCAAACTCATTACGGAAATATTCCGCCTCTTCAAATGTCACACCCATCGCTCCGAAGACCACAGCGAACTTCTCATCCCCTTCTTCACCTGCGGTGTCCAGCACCTTACCCTGTTCCACTTCCTGAGTGCTCAAAACACGAGCCTGGCGTGCAATCTGCGCTGCCAACTGGTTATGCGGCAAACCGGCACCAGAAAAAATTGGAAGCTTCTGACCACGCACCAGTGTATTAATCACATCAATCGTAGCAACACCGGTCTGAATGAAGTCGTTTGGAAATGCACGAGAGTACGGATTGATCGGTGCACCGTTAATATCCAACTTCATCTCCGGTACAATGTCCGGACCACCGTCTACGGGCTTTCCGGAACCGGAGAATACACGACCAAGAAGATCTTCTGATACACCGAATTCGAATGTACGACCAAGGAAACGCACCTTTGTTCCTTCAATAGTCGTCCCCTGAGCGGATTCGAATAGCTGTATAACAGCCATACCTTCGCAGGCTTCCAAAACATTTCCAAGACGCACGCTCCCATCAGGGAGTTCTATTTCACAAAGTTCGTCGTATACGATGTCCGAAACACCTTCCACAATCAGAAGTGGTCCGGCAATATCGGTAACGGTTTTGTAGGCTGTAGACATAGATGAGGGGTTAGGAAATTTTCAGGGAAGTGACTTGGCTTACAATCGTCTTTTCCAGAGCAGAAAATGCCTCTTCAATCTCCTCCTCAGGGATAAAACTCGACTGGGCAATCTCACCCTTACAGGAAAGTTGCTGCAATGCAGAAAAATCAAACTCTTCTTTTTCTACAAGAGGGAATGCACTATCCATGAATGCCAAGATACACCGCAGTATGAGATACTGCTTTCTCAGCGAGCTGCGGGCATCGATGGGATCAAAACCATTCTGGAAAAGGAAGTCCTCGCGAATCATGCGTGCAACTTCGAGTGTAAGTTGTTCCTTTGGAGATAGCGCATCCATACCTACAAGACGTACGATTTCCTCAAGCTTACTCTCCTCTTGCAAAATCACCTGCGCGCGCATGCGGTTCTCTGTGAAATTTTCAGCAATTTCACGGTTAAAGTACTCTTGAAGATTGTCTTGATAGAGCGAATAACTCTGCAACCAGTTGATGGCAGGAAAATGGCGCTTATACGCAAGTTTGGCATCCAACGCCCAGAAGACTTTCGTTACACGCAACGTATTCTGCGTCACCGGCTCCGAAAAATCTCCACCCGGAGGCGACACAGCTCCGATGACTGACAATGATCCAACTCTAGTCTCACTACCAAGGCAATCTACAATACCAGCACGTTCATAGAATCCTGCGGTGCGGGAACCAAGGTAGGCAGGATATCCTTCCTCACCGGGCATTTCCTGCAGACGGCCGGACATCTCGCGCATAGCTTCAGCCCAACGCGACGTACTGTCTGCCATAAGCGCAACATCGTAGCCCATATCACGGTAGTACTCCGCAATCGTAATTCCCGTATTCACACTCGCTTCACGCGCGGCAACCGGCATGTTACTGGTATTCGCAATCATTACTGTGCGCTTCATAAGAGGTTCGCCTGAATTCGGATCTGTGAGATGAGGGAACTCCACAAGCACATCTGTCATCTCATTGCCACGTTCTCCACAACCAATGTAGACAATCACCTGCGCGTCAGAGTATTTGGCCAAACTCTGCTGCGTCACAGTCTTTCCAGATCCAAAAGGACCGGGGATTGCACCGGCACCACCTTTGGCAATGGGAAAAAGTGTATCCAAAATACGCATACCCGTAACCAGTGGCTTATTTGGGAATGTCTTGTGCTTCACAGGTCTTGGAATACGAATGGGCCATTTTTGCATAAGAGCAATCTTTTCCTCTTTCCCACTATCCGTCTTCACAACAGCAATTATTTGCTCTACTGCAAAAGAGCCCGATTCAATGGATACTACTGTTCCACGAATATAGGGCGGAACCAGTACACGATGTTCAATAAGTGTTGTCTCTTGCACCGTACCAAGCACATCTCCGCCTTGTACCGCGTCTCCAACCTTTTTCCGTGGTTCAAAATCCCACTTTTTCTCACGGTCTAAGCCATGCGCCTCAATGCCTCGAGTAATGTACGGACTCTGCGCTTGCTGCTCTATAACTGCTAATGGCCTTTGGATACCATCATAAATAGATGTAAGTAGTCCAGGTCCCAGCTCAACAGACATTGTTAATCCCGTCCGTTCTACAGGCTCACCTGGACCGATGCCACCGGTTTCTTCATAGACTTGAATAGATGCTTCATCTCCATGCATCTCAATGACCTCACCAATCAGTCGCTCTTTTGAGACACGCACAACTTCATACATCTGCGCATCACGCATGCCCTTCGCTACAACGAGCGGACCGGCAACTTTCGTAATGACGGGAGTGGTAGACATAAGAATAGGGTTAGAAATAGGAATAAGGTTAATTGAGAACATCAGAACCGACAGCTCGCTCAACCAGACGTTTGAGGCGAGCAAGTCCATATCCAGATGATCCTCGATGAGAGGGAAGTGGGATAATAGCAGGAAGAGCGCCTTTGACGAGTAATTTCTCATCATCGGGCGTCACAGCTGTCATCAAATCTTCGGTCACAAAAACAATGGCATACACATTGCGTTCCAGGCCATCTACAGAAGTGGTCATTTCCTTTTTGAGACGAAAAAGTTCAGTGCGCGCAGACTGAGCATCCGATACCGCAATCACCTGTACTCCAAGAAGAGCAAATCCAGAAACCGCTTCAGGAGATCCGACAATGGCAATACGATATGAATGCATAGCTTACGAAACAACGTAGTGTGTACCAGATAGAAACGGCGGAAGAATGTCTCTAAGTTCCTGTGGAGACAGTTCATTGCGTTTTGCAATAAATACTGCTCGCAAGAAGAACAGCTGAGAGAGTACAGTGGCAGCAAATGCGAACAATGGTTCAATAGAGAGCGTTTTATTCCACATGAATGCAATATGTCGCTGCATAACTTGCGTTGTTTCACGCTGATACAGCGTAGGGTCCTCAGCAAACTCTTGAAGAGAATGCGTGAAACCAAATCCAAAACTTGAACGGTCCAGCGCAGCCTGCAACACCGAAAAATCACCAGAAGCCAGAGCAGCTTCGGGCAGCGTACCTCCGGAAAGAAAGAGAGGAGCACTATCGATTGTCTTCTGCACAAGTCGCAATGCTGTGCGAAGATTACGAATGTCGATCTGTAGACGTACATAGGAAAGAATTTCACGAGAAGCACTTTCCTCTGCCAAACGTACCTGCACACGATTCACTGCATTCGCGATGGCAAAGTCTGCTTCCATGGGACCACCTTCATGCGTGCGCAGTTCAACCATACACCGCACAATTTCCGGAAACGCATCTTTCTTCTCTCCTCGTACCACAGCAAGCAATTCTTCCTTCCTGTATGCAGACATGCCTGGAAGAAGCTCACGACCCGTGGATTGCACCCAACCTTTTTGTTCCTTAAAGAAGTACGACAGAAGAGCACTGTCCCCTTCCAACCACAATATATCGAATACATGTTGTTTCTGCGACGAAGCAGCGACGCGAACCTCGCGTTGCAACCACTGTTCTAGTGCAGGAAGAATATCTCCTACATGCAGAAGACTCTGATCAAGCACATCGGTACAGGGAAGTTCTGTGAGAATTTTCTCAGCTTCTAAAACATCTCGACTTCCTAGAAGACGATCTGTATCCACTTGTTTCAAGAGATACTGCTGCAACACACCTAACCGCC
>PFDS01000052.1 GCA_002772605.1 Candidatus Peregrinibacteria bacterium CG10_big_fil_rev_8_21_14_0_10_49_16 | reverse complement strand
ATTCTATGATATACTCCCTGCATGCGTTGGAATCCATATCTTCATGCCATCGGTGCGGCAGCATACATTTGGGGAGTTGGATTACTTATTGCGTATATCAGTTCTCTGCATCATGACACCCCCGATACGTTTACTGCTCCAATTGTAGCCCTTTCGCTACTCGTGTTTTCAGTTGCTACGATGGGTTTCCTCTTTTTTTATCGTCCTGCAGTATTACTATTGGAGAAAAAGAGGGAAGAGGCTGTTCTCTTTTTCTTGAAAACACTTGGAACATTCGGTGTTCTCACTTTGTTGGTAGTACTCACTGTGCTGTAAATGTGTCATGCAACATGATGATTTTTTCGCCTGATTGGCCGGCCAAGGCGCTTCTTTTTTGGCAAGCAGAAGACAAATAGTATCCCGTTTGCCATGTAGATCAGGATGCGTTTTTTTGGTATAATGCTATGAATGTACAAAAACATCAGTATCGCATCGGTGGGAGTCGTAGTCGCTCTTTTGGCTGTTGCATCGATTCTGGAATATGCCTTTGCTGATCAGGAGATCTCTTCTTTACATGCGGAACTGCTCACTCAAGGGAAAGGTGGCGGTCAGGGGGGAAGTCAAGGAGGTGGTCAGGGCGGTGGGCAAGGTGGCGGTCAAGGAAATCAGGGTGGCGGTCAAGGCGGTGATCGTGGTCAGGGTTGGGGTCGGGGCGGGAGGCCGCGTGGCAATGGAGGGGGTAGCGCATCAGCAGTGGGAAGTGGGGGTGGTGCAGGAGGAGGTGTGGGAAGTTTTGTGAGCCGGGGCCTGCGGCAGCATGCAGCTGTCCTACACCATATAGTGCAGTATTATGGATTGCATACGATGCCTTTTCATCAGTACATGTTTCAACATCCTGCTATTCGTCCTCCGTCGTTCGTTTCTGGGAGTGGACGGGAGGCATGGGGAGAAAATGCACACAATGTTACATGCTCATTCTTCCGTTATCTCCGACGACTGCGGGAAATCTATCCACACATGAGTCCGGGGTATGTCGACTGGATTGTTGATCAAGTGTCGCATGTGCTTGGTGAAGACCCTACAGAAGTGAAGGCGGCCATGCTCGGCTATCCGCATCACCATAGATTTTCGAGTCCGCTCCTGAGAGGGATTACAGAATCGGGTTGTGCAAGAGGTGAAGAGGAATTGTCGTTCGAAGAGCAGGAATTGGTTGGAGAAGAACATGCATTACTTGCCGCACAGGCTAACGGATTACTTTCGCGTTTTACTATTGATGATGCATCCACGGAAACGGACCTCGCGTTCCGTATCATGGAAGATGACGGAGTATTTACCGATTTTGGATTCAGTCACGGTGCAGAGATGCACCTGTTTTCTGTACGCGATGACCTGCGGCATTTCTTTCATGTGCACCCGACTCGTGATGAAGAAGGAATATGGCACGCTCCCTTCAAAGCCCCCGCAGGCGGAACGTACTGGTTCTATGCGGATTTCGTTGACAGTGATTTTCAGCGTTCCATTGTGCGATTTAATCGCGTCTATGATGGGGAGACGGGGGAGTACGGTTTTGCGCGGAGTAGGAGAAGAGTACACAAAACGGATGGGTATACTGTTATGCTTGAGGAGAAACCATACAGCGATGGTGTTATTCTCACGTATCACATTGCCGATACAGCCGATCGTTTTCCAGTGCTTCAGACATACTATGGAACACTGGGCCATGCACTTCTGTTTTCACCTGATGGTGACTTCATAGCGACCTACTCCACACTGGTCGGGGATCACTTGACATTCCATATCCCCAAAAACCTGCCAAAGGTCTACCATATATTTGCGATGTTCAAAACGCAAGGGTTACCGCATACGGCAGTCTTTGACTGGATTCCAGGACTTCGCCGGTCTGAGCGCACGCTGCCATATAGGCACTAGTTTGACAAACTACTTGAAATACATAGAGTAGAGGAAATTTCTTACCCCTTTCTTGATTATGATGAAACATCGTTTCCTCAGTACGTTGGCAGCGGGTGCTCTGCTTCTGCAGACAACTGCCGTTTTGGCAAAACCTGACACAGGTCGTGTTCCTGCAACGAACAATCATTCCGGTCAGATCGTTTCCATTCCTGCACATGCGGTGGAGGTTGCTCCTAACGTGTTTTCTCTTGGTACGACCGTGGTCGATGGAAAAGTGGTAGAAGGAATCATGTTCGTGCATCGCAAGGGGAATGCGAAGCCGGAAAATCCCGGTAATGGTAATGGCAACGGAGGAGGTGGCAGTGGTGATCCGACTGCTTCTTGCTACTCACATCTTGCAAAGGGCGCGAAGTGGAAGACGCAGGAAAATTGGGTTCTCAATCCTGCGAATGTACATGGTCTTACGGACGCGTTTCTTCTTGCAACGACTGACAGCGCATTCGGTGAGTGGGAGGTAGCTGCTTCCGCAGATATTGTCGGTGCAGGTTCTCTGACGAATGATCCACTTGTTGCAGACACATCAAGCACCGATGGCGTGAATGAAATCTACTTCGGTGAAATCGCAGATCCGGGTGTGATTGCAGTCACCATCACCTGGGGCATCTTCGGCGGACCTCCACAGGGACGCGAGCTCGTCGAAATGGATCAGATCTATGACCAGGTCGACTATGCATGGAGTGCAACCGGTGAGGCGGGAAAGATGGACTACGAGAACATTGCACAGCACGAAATTGGACATGGCATCGGCATGGGGCACACGACTGTAACCAGTGATTGCGCTGAACAGACGATGTATCCCTACGCTGATTTTGGTGAGATCATCAAACGAGATCTTGGTGCGGGAGACATTGCGGGTATCGCAGCCCTCTACTAAGAACTGAATACTGACACACAAAAGGCCGGGCAACAGCCCGGTCTTTTTGCTATTTACCTAATAAAATGATATAATAAAAAGTTATTCAGTATAAAAACAACATGCGTATAGGATATATCCATGCAATGAAAGGTTCGTTGATTGCTGTTCTCGTCTTCACGGGTGCAGCGATGCTCAACCCGGGTGCCGGCGATTCTCCTCACATAGAACTTCTCCTCACAGTCAGCACATTCCTCTTTGCGATTCTGGCGGGATTTTACTTGTCTCGCATCAACCAAAGGTATGACCTCGTCCGAGGACTCCTGGCTGAAGAAGACGCGGATTGGCTGACATTCTACGAGTCGTCCAATTTTTTTGAGCCCAAGCTGCGTGAAGAAGTGCGTGAACTTCTCGATGAATATTATATTCGGACGATGGATACGGACACGATGGACTATTACAAGAGAACGCGTGTGATTTTTAAAAAAGTCCACGGAGCATTGCATCGCGCAAAGCCAGTGGATTTTCCTGTCATTACCTATATGGTAGAACTCCTTGCGAACATTGAGAAAACTCGAAACCAAATATCTGTTATCGCCGCGGAAAAATTGCGCAAAGGACAGTGGCTCACCCTGATCATTCTTTCCCTCATTATTCTATTTTGCTTGTTCTATCTCCAAAAACCATTCATATATTCGCATGTGATCACCATCCTTCTCAGCACAGTTCTTGTGATGGTACTGCTTGTTATGCGGGATCTGGCGAATTTCCGTCTTGGCGGAGAACTGGTCGCAATAGAATCCGGTCAGGAGATGTTCGAACTGATCAATAAAAACCGATACTACCATGAAAAACTCTTAAAAGATGGTTCTGTGTCCATTCCTAAACATATAAAAAAATACCGCGTGGGAACCCATACTCCAGGAGCAAAGGAGTTAGTCATTCGGTTTGTAGATGTAGAGTAAGAAGTCATATCGCGATATACTGATCGCCATGGATCTCTTCACCGGTGGGAGTTACGTGCTGACGCGACTGTTCCTCCAAAGGGGGATGGCGTTCATCTATCTGATTTCCTTCATCATCATTCTCTATCAGTGGAAACCGCTTCTTGGGGAGAACGGCATCACGCCGGTACATCTTTTTCTTAAGCGCGTGCGGTTCTGGGATGCGCCGAGTCTGTTCTGGATGTTTCCGAAAAACAGCGCATTCATGGTGATCGCGTGGATCGGTCTTGCTCTTGCGCTGTTGGCGCTGACAGGATTTTCGGAAAAGTTTGGCACGCCGGTTTCGATGGTGGTGTGGTTTCTGTTATGGCTTCTGATGCTCTCGTACGTCAATGTTGGACAAACGTGGTACAGCTTTGGGTGGGAGACGATGCTCCTTGAAGCGGGATTTCTCACGATCTTTCTTGGGGCGCAAGGCACGGAACCGCCGGTGATCGTTATCTGGCTCTTTCGCTGGATGCTCTTCCGTCTGATGTTTGGCGCCGGACTCATCAAGCTGCGCGGCGATCCGTGTTGGCGGGACTTCACCTGCATGATGTACCACCATGAAACCCAACCCATACCGGGTCCCTTCAGCTGGCACTTTCACTGGCTGCCTGTATGGATGCATAAAGGGGAAGTTCTTGGCAATCACATCACGGAACTCCTCGTACCGTGGGGATATTTCTTTCCGGGGGTTATCGGCGTGGTGTCCGGTGTCATCACGCTTCTCTTTCATGGATGGCTCTTTATGTCTGGCAACTTCGCACTGCTCGGAGCACTGACCATTGTCATAACGTTCAGCACCCTAAACGATGCAGCTATCAGCGCAGTTTTTCCCACGTCGCTCGCGAGCGACGTGGCACGCGCATTCCCACACGATATTGCGGTATACCTTCTCCTTGCGCTTGTGGCGCTTCTCAGTATCAAGCC
>PFDS01000022.1:6592-7042 GCA_002772605.1 Candidatus Peregrinibacteria bacterium CG10_big_fil_rev_8_21_14_0_10_49_16 | reverse complement strand
GAGCAGTTTGATCCACTGACTCCATGCGACCTTTCCGGCATCTCCTGCCGCGCAACGTATGTGCTGGAGTACGGCTACATCACCATCCCCGTGATGGCGGGAACGGCATTCCTGCTGAACATCATTGGAAGTACGGTGATGCTTCTACGAAAGAAATAACATGTCGATCTGCATGTTGCTCTACTTTGTCGTTTAATGCACATCTTCTTCTTGCATATGCACCTCTCCTTCATGAGGGTCAGATGCGTGAGTATACCCATGTCCGCCAAGAAAAACTCCATACATCAGTGCTATTCCCGCAATCATCGCAAGAAGTTGAAAGAGCACATTATGCAGATGTGATTTTTTGTGTAACTCGGGGATTAAATCCGATCCCGCAATGTAGAGAAAGTTCCCCGCAATGACTGGCAGGAGAATGAACTCAATACCATGGAGGTGCTCGCGTAGTAC
>PFDS01000022.1:1623-6556 GCA_002772605.1 Candidatus Peregrinibacteria bacterium CG10_big_fil_rev_8_21_14_0_10_49_16 | reverse complement strand
CTGCAAAGTCTCCGATTTCCTGCGGAAGTTCATGCAGAATCACAGCAATCGTTGTTGCGACGCCCAGTTCCATATCCACGAGATACGTTGTCGCAATCAGAATACCGTCTGTCATGTTATGCACTCCGTCACCAATCAGCATCATTGTCCCCACAGGTTCCGCATGCGCGCATTCCAAGTTGTGACAGTGGTGCCAGTGAATGAATTTCTCAATGACGAAAGAAAGAATAATTCCTACGAGGACAAGCATGAACGAACCCTGCACATCAATACTCTCTTCAATCATTTCCGGAAGAATGTGGAGAAACACATTCGCAAAGATCGCACCTGTTGCGAAACTGACAAGGTAAAGCAGTATTTTTTGCAAAAAACTCTTATGAAGTGAGAGGAGGAATACACCTGCAAGCGATACGAAGCTCACAACGAGAACACTCAGGAAGATGGCGGTAATTGTTGGCATACAATAAAAAAGAAAATTCAGAAGTGACATGACGCACAGCGTCCGATCAATTCACTCACATGTGATGTTGGGAAAAATCCGGCACGCTTTGCGATGCGATCTTCGTGTTTGCAGAGTTCCTCATCACAGTACTCTTCGATGACTCCACACTCTTCGCAACTGAGGAGCACATGATGACCATCCGCCTGTTCGAGCGAACAGAATACCACACCACCGGCACTGTGGTGGATAAGACCGACATCCCGAAATTTCTCGAGAATACGATAGACAGTGACAAGATTCACCACCCTATCTTCCTTTGCAAGGCACGCATGAATGTCTTTCTGAGAAAGTGGTTTTTTGCTTTGCATGAGAACCTTGAGCACAAGCCGACGCGACTGCGTATCTCGAAGTCCATGGGTATCAAGAATGGCGGAGATGCTTTTCATGCCGCCAATCCTAGATGAAAAATCATACGAATGCAAAACTTTTGCATTTACTTGTATACATTTTTTATTCAAGTATGATGAAGATATGCCATTCATAGACCGCAGAGATGCGGCGGCGAAACTTGCAGCGCGATTGGAGAAGTACCGCGCTGTGCATCCGCTTATTCTCGCGATTCCCCGCGGAGCAGTGCCGATGGGGAAGGTTATTGCAGAAGAACTGAATGGAGAACTGGACGTCGTGCTCGTCCGCAAACTCGGCGCGCCGGGACAGGAGGAGTACGCGATCGGCGCCGTAGACGAAACGGGAAACGTGTACTTGAATCCCGAAACAAGATACACAGTGGAGGATCCCTACGTGCAACAGGAAACAGAGAGACAACTCGCTCTGATCCGCAAACGCAGGAAAGCGTATACGCCACTGCGCGACCCTATTGATCCCAAAGATCGCACGGTGATCGTCGTCGACGACGGCAGCGCTACCGGTTCGACGATGCTTGCTGCACTTCATGCCGTGCGGGCCCAACGCCCAAAGACACTCATTGCTGCACTCGGCGTTGCTCCGCCGGATACTGTAAAAAAACTTGAAGAGGTGGCCGATGACGTTGTGTGCCTCGAAACCCACCATCTCTTCTTCGCCGTCGGACAGTTCTTTCAGAACTTTGAACAGGTGAGTGACACGGAAGTAGAAGAGTGCCTGCGTTAGTCTCCTTTCTTTTTGTCCTTCGACCTCGCAAACAAACTCTCCGCAGACTGGACACTGTACGTTCCCGTTCCCGCATCGGGATTGGGCATCACGTCAATGGCATCTGCTTTCAGTTTGTACTTGAGATCAAACGTATCATCAACCGCCTGCAACGCTTCCACTGCAGTTGCATATCCTTTCAGTTTAGTGGCATCAAACGCTTTATGCAGTTGATTTCCATTTTCGTTGTACCCAAACGTTCCAATTCTTGCCGCGTAGTACCGACCACCCTTTTTCTCCGGTGCAATACAGGTTGCATGTGCAGTCACGTAGTGTACAAACGCCAACTTCCCCTGTCGGTGGTACACGTCTCTCCAAAAAAACGCCCAGTCATCGCAATCCCCCATCATCTTTCCACTTTGTGGGTCGATACGCACGACTGTTTCGGTGGGGCTCTGCCAGTAGTCGTCCTCATCGCCCACATACAGAAAAAAGTTTTCATTAAAAACATCACGTTTCTCGGAGGTGGTGAGTCTTGCTGCGAGAACATCAAGGTACCCATCTGGCGTGAGTTTTTCCTTCTTCTGTTTTTCCACTGTGAAATTACCGTAGCGCGTGCCATCGGTATGCACCATGAAACGCGTGCGCTTCTTGCGGTCATGCATGTGATCTTCTCCATAGATCAGCTCTCCGTTTTTACTGTGGTAGCGTACTGTCTGCTTCTCGCGATCGTAGTCACTACGCTTCTGTCCGGATATCCAGTGCTCGGTCCGATGGTCGAGTTGCCATTTCTCAGCCGGATACGTCCAGTCCGATTCGCGCTTGAGCTGTCCTCCCGGGAAGTACGTGTACCACGTGCCACGGGCAAATTCTCCTTTCTCAAAATCCTGACTGTGTTGGAGCAGATCATCTTCGTAGGTGTCTTCCGAGACTTTTTCTCCCTTATCGTAAAACGTTCTCACAAAATTCTTCGGCGTCACGAGACTTTCCTTCTCTGTCACCTTCATTCCGGAATAGGGATCTTCGTAGTGACGTACCGCAGCCTCTTCACGGTACGCTTTTTGCTTCTGGAGAAGTTCACCACGCTGTTTCTGGAGAGCATGATAGTTCTCTTGAAAATCATGCGTCCGTGGAAGACCCAGAAACGCTTCCCATGCATCAAGATGTGACTGCACCTTTGCAAAATCCTTCGCCCGCGCATCACCACTTGCTGCGGTAACAGCGTTGACCAACGTGTTCCAGTGATTCACAAATCGATACTCGTAGTCTGTCCAGGGATGCTGCTTGCGAATAGCACCAATGACTGTGGAGCATCGCGCATTGGTACTACCCGCCTGAGCAGACAAATCTTTTGTCAGAAGCAACTGCACTTTCTGTAATTCTTTTCCTGTACCTGCTATTCCAGCTACTGCCTGTACACGATCTTTTTCCTTTGCAGCATCGAGACACAACACATCGTGCGGCGTCGCAACATACTGATGAATTTCTCCCTCCGGTGTCTTGGCTGCGAAGAAAAACCGCATGCCCCCGTGTACCGTGAGTGTGCTCCCCTGTACTTCGAAATCACAGTTTTCACTCAGATCCCGTACACAGGCAATTGCATTGCGAAGCACGACTTCGAGATGTTTCCCTGATTGCGGCTCAGAAAACTCCACCGTGAGGCCATCGATGGACACTTGTTCAAGTTCCTTTTTGGCATTTACCGTTCCCTGCAACGTACAACCATCAAGGACACAGCTCCACTCCGTTCCGTCTACACGCACATCTAACAGACCGATCTCCGGTTCCTTCTCTGTGAATGCGCGCGACCCCGGGACTCTGTACTCGACATGGTCTTCCTGTTTTGGCGTATCGTTCGCAAATGATGGCAAAAATGACGCAACACCAAGAATTGTGGCTCCTACAGCCGCACGCATGCCGTGAATCACAGGTGATGTAGGTTGTGTTACCGTTTCCTGCTGCTCTTTGACAGAAGCAGCATCGGTTACATCAGCCTCGTATCGAGTACCCTGAGTCCACATCACCCCATAGAAAAGCGTACGAGCAGAGATTTGTCAAATATGTTTGACACTATTTTGTGTACAAGAGACAAAATCCTTGCAGGAGAGCCGGTATAGTGATCACAATATCCAACAATGGTTTATCGCCTTCTCCTCTTGGGCTTTCTCAGCATGTGGTCGCTTTCTGCATACGCGCAGGAGGCATCGAAAATTGACACGCGGGTTCTGCAGAAATTGTACGAGGAACGATTGGCATCAACAGGAAGCACGTTGCACGCCGAACAGATCACCGAAGAACGACTTGCCATTCGCAAACAAATCGAAGCGGAATTACAAAAACTGGTGGAACCATCTGAGGAAGAGGCCGAACTGACCGAAAAAGAAATTCCCAAAGCGCTTGACCGCCAACGTACACTCCTCACTACGCTCATTGAGCGCTTTCAGGAGCGCAAAGCTGACCTGAGCGTTCTTCTGGCAGAAGAAGAGCAATATCAATCTCAACCGAACATTGGTACAGGATCAACAGACACCTTTCGCCTGAGTACAAGTCATGCAGGACTCCTGACCACAATTGCCGTCACGCAAGAACGGATTACCGTACTCGAGTCGTTCATCGTTCTGCAGCAAAGCCGCTTGGAAACCCTGCAGTGGGAGCAAACGCTGGAGCAATTCGCCTTCTTCTTCGACACCGGAAAATACCTCATTATCCTCTTCTGCATCTGGCTATTTGAAAAACTGGTACGCACCACCATCCTCATTCGGATCCACAATGTCGGCAGACGATATGCCGTTATCAAATCATTCAGTTTTCTGGTATACCTGATCACGATCCTCTGGATTTTCAGCCTCATTCTCTCTAAGCAGCCGGGCATCTTCGC
Organism: Candidatus Peregrinibacteria bacterium CG10_big_fil_rev_8_21_14_0_10_49_16; assembly: GCA_002772605.1. Classification (GTDB taxonomy): domain Bacteria; phylum Patescibacteriota; class Gracilibacteria; order Peribacterales; family Peribacteraceae; genus 2-02-FULL-49-16. The sequence continues at coordinate 2,108 of PFDS01000022.1, read as the reverse complement.
TTCTCTCGCCATCGTCGGCGCAGGTTTGGCGATCTCGCTACAGGATGTTGTCAAAGACATCATCGGCTGGATGATGATTTATCAGAGCAATCTCTTCGATATTGGTGACCGCATTTCGCTTGGAAATCACACAGGTGAAGTGATGAACATTGGCATCTTCCATACCAAACTTTTGGAAATCGGCGTTCCACCCGAAGGCGTACTGGAGCATACCGGGAAAATCCTCTCCCTTCCCAATGCCTACGTCTTAACGCAACCGCTCACCAACTACAACGCATCGTCGGATTTTATGAAAGTGGAAATGCAAGTGACCATTACTTTCGAAAGCAACTGGAAAAAAGCAGAAGCAGTTCTTAGTGAAGTTCTGGCCGACGAAACAGATGCGTATGCAGAAGAAGAAGGAAAACAGTACTCTCGACGCACACGGCAGCTCTTCTCCAAGAGTGAGCCCTTGAAATCCCGCGTCCTCAAAACCATCGCAGCAG
>PFDS01000022.1:0-1606 GCA_002772605.1 Candidatus Peregrinibacteria bacterium CG10_big_fil_rev_8_21_14_0_10_49_16 | reverse complement strand
TTGCAGCGCACTGTCGTCTCTGCATTGACAGGGCACATTCTCGAGCGGTTCGATGCCGAATCGGACATTGCTCTTGCATACACGACCGTCCGATACTACACACAAGAAGAAAAGAACATGCATCCAAAATGATCTTGCACCGACAACAATTCACTTCTCACCCCATCCCTCTTACAGATGTCTCCCAAGCAGCCGCTTGGGATTTTTACATCTACTCATTCGCTAGTTCATTGAATGATTTGTCCATTTCTATATGAAGATTTGTAAGAAATTCATTCATAAAAATTGTTTACAGAAAAATAAAAAATATGAACAAAAATTGTGTATACCAATTAACTAGCGAATTGAATCACCACCATTCTCAATACAAGTCTTACGAAAGAATTTCTCTGTATTACCATCCATAATCTTTCAAGATGTTTCGCATAATGGGAACTTTTGTTTCCAGCGCAGGCGCTTCGCCTCTACCGGACGGAATCCAGTCAGGAACAGCTTCTTTAAAATGCTTCAGTGCAATCGACGGTTTCGTTTTTCTATACCCACCGCGTTTCTGAAAACGCTTGCGCACGACTTCCGGCTTATAAGGCACTCGATACTGATTCACTTCCTGCGGAATTGCCAAGCGCGGCAACTCTTCGTGCACAGCACGCAGCTCTCGAACTAACGACACGATAGACTCGGCAATATCATCTTCCGTGAGTTCCTGATCGGGAGACGTACGCCCTGCGATATTCAGGGTAAACTGGGGAAGCGCCGGGATGCCGGCTTCGTAGAACTTCCGTAGTGCATGGTACGGGTGTTGCCAGTATTTGCCATGCGTCTGCGTGAAGTTCTCATACTCACCAGCACTCGCTCCTTTCAGCGATACCCCAACCATGATCTGCTCACGGCGTTGTTTCCTAGATAACTCTGTAAACGGCTCGAGGTACTCAGGAAACTCCGCAACGAGAATTCCATTCGTATTCAAAATAAGGTGAACCTTCCTATTGTACTTCCAGAGTTCGTGCGCAAGCTCCACCAATCCTTCACGGAATAGTGTCGGCTCACCGGACGACAGCCCCACATCGACGCCACCTTCCCGCAACGAGGACTCCAGTGCCACACGAATTTCTGCTGCTGTATGGAGTATTTTCGGTTCCGGGAGCAGCGCGAGACTTCGTTGAAAATGTTCGTGCTCCTGATGGAACTGTAAAAAGTGATTCGGCACATAACAATGCGCGCAACTCACGTTGCATCCCACAGTTTCCACAAGCGCCACATGTCGTGTTTTCGTTCCATTGATGTACTCACGGCCAAACCCATGTATCCCCATACAGTCCTGCGTACTAAACGGTTCACGTACCCCTGTCATTGCTTCCACAAGTTCTTCGCTCCGTTCAATGGGATCGTAGAGTTTCATAGAAAGGAAAAGATTGTAGATTGTTCTGTCCAAACGTCAACAAACCAATTTGTTAGTTCATTGAATTGGTATAGAAAGGTATGAAATTATTGAATGAATGGTATGCCGTATGGGGTACGTGTATCATGAGGAGTCCTCTTTGCTGCGTAAGGCAAGGAGTGATCTTTCACAGGAAAGGGAATACAACCAGCTAAGGAGAACAACCAT
>PFDS01000005.1 GCA_002772605.1 Candidatus Peregrinibacteria bacterium CG10_big_fil_rev_8_21_14_0_10_49_16 | reverse complement strand
TGGCAATTCGCCAACCAGTATCGCGATCAATCACACGAATACTCACGTCTTCTCTCCAGTACAGGACCACCGTTTCCGGTCGATACCATTACCGGAACGGTGATTTTGCGAACGTAAATTCCCTTCATGAGCAACTCAAGCGGCAGTATGCCGATGGGTTTTTTATATCTTTCTCCTATTTCCCCATGAGGAAATTCCTTTCCACACTTACCCTTTTATCCATCATCCTCCTCGCAGGATGCGCCTCCAATGTGCCGCTCACCGAAGAAGAGCAAGCCGCTCAGTACGACATGACTCTCGAGCGGTACCGGGAAGAGAAGCAAGCCGCCGCTCGTATGGGCATGAGCTGGGATGAGCACGTGGTGATGCTGCGTATGAGAGGCGAAGTCAAATAATTCTTATGCAGTATCTTCACCAATTACCACAGGGCCTGCAGTCTCTCTGGCACCACAAGCGAGCACGGAGGGCCATGCTCACAACAGGGACAGTGTTCCTTGTCGCTCTTCTCTCATTCAGCGTCTATGCGGCCATGCAAGAACCAAGTGTGTATCCGACACTGGCGCAAACAGGCAATGTGGAAGAAGAAAGCAAGACCGGTACGGGACTGACAACGATCAACCCAACTCTCGTCAATGGCTCGTCATCCATCATTCTACTGGGCTCCGTTCTCTCGCACGAAACTGCGAACATCTATCCGCGCCGTGACGGCATTGTGGAAGATATCCTCATCGATATCGGCGACACCGTAGAAAAGAATCAGGTTGTCGCTCTCCTTCTTCCTAAAGGTGTGGAAGGACAGAGCGCAGCAATGATTACCGAAAAACAGGTACGGACGTTGCAGGCAAAGTCTGATCTGTCTACGGCGATGCACGTTGCGGGAGAAACTATAAGAAATGCTCAGCAGAATATTCAGGAACAGGAAACAGCACTCCTGATTGCCCGTCGTGAACAGGATATGCTATTTCAGAAATTTGCCGAATCGGAAGAGCACATTGCACAAATGCGTGAGCAGGCTCTCGCCGCTGTCCAGCAGGCACGCCAGCTCATTGAGTGGACACTCCTGGGAAGCAGCAGCCGCAGTGGCGACACCTTTCAGGAAAATGATCTTTCCTACACGCTGGGCATACAGGATGCCAATAACATGGCACGATACGATGCCGTACAGGCGCTCAATGCCCTCACTGCACTGGAGCAGTCGTATACTGCACAGAAACCGGCGATTATCGATCGTCTTCTCCCTCTGGCGTCAGACGCGCTGCAGGCAGCACGCACGCTTCTCCAGTACACACCGACAGAAACTTCAGGCAACGGCATTGATACGCTTTCCTATCAGCAACTTTCTGATCGATTGAGCCGTATCATCACGATGCAGGATGCTCTCTACAAAGCAAAAGAGAAGTTGGAAGATGCACATAACTCTCTCCAGCTCCTCGCAGCAAAAGAACCGGAACTCTATCGCGCCTCCCAAAACGGCACAGATACTGCGAAAAGCAACAGCGTTCGTCTGCTCGAAGAGCAACTGCAGACCGCACACAACGCACTGGCGCTCACGGAGGCCGGTCAGGAGAACATGCTCGAAATGAAACGCAAAAACGTCGACATTTCTCAGGCCATGCTGCAATCGGAATACGCGCAGAGCGGCCACCGCGAGATTCGTTCGCCATTTTCAGGCATAGTTTCCAAGCGATTCATCACCGTCGGACAGATTGTCATGCCCTCTATGCCGGCATTCGAACTCACAAACGTTCCCACCACGCTTGCCAAGCGCGCAAAAACGGAAATCCAGTTCGGGTTGCCGGAGCAGTACATCGATGCCGTCGCGGTCGGCGATACGGTCACGTTCTTCCTGCAGGCAGACGAAACGATTCCATACGATGCGGAAGTGACACGGAAAAGTCCGCAGGTGGACATGAAGACACACACGATCACCGTACAGGCCAAAGTGCCGGATGAACTGTCTTTGCCACACGGTACAAGCATCCGCATTCGGTTTGTCGATGAGAAGAGGCCGGTGTTCCGTCTTCCATCCGCCGCCGTGAAGCGTGAAGCGGACAGGAACTACATCTGGCTTCTCGATCCGGATACGCAGAAGCCCATGCAACAGTCTGTCTCTGTTATTGCAGAAGACGGCGAATTTGCAGAAGTAACCGGCAACATCGGAGTAGAAAGCGATATTATTCTCGATCCGCCAAGCTTCTTCCTGATGCGTGACCATGATTAACACACTCATCATCAAAGCGCTCGAAAATCGCTTTCTCACACTCGTGATCTTCGCAACCATTGCTGTTATCGGCATTGTCGCATTGCGACAGACGCCTGTCGACGCCATTCCCGACCTCTCGGAAAATCAGGTCATTATCATGACCGAGTGGACTGGACAAAATCCGAGAAACATCGAAGATCAAATCACGTATCCCATTACCGTCAGCATGCAGGGGCTTGCGGGTGTGAAAGACATCCGCGCCTCTTCCATGCTTGGCGTATCGATGGTGACGGTGATTTTCGAGGATGATATCGGCATCTACTTCGCCCGCGATCGTGTTTCGCAGCGACTGAGTCTCGTACAAGCACAGCTTCCTGAAGAAGTCATCCCTGTTCTCGGACCCGATGCAACGGGCGTCGGGCACATTTACATGTACACGCTCGAGAGCGCTGCGCACACGCTCACGGAGCTGCGTTCCCTGCAGGACTTCAACGTACGTTACGCATTGCAAAGCGTCCCCGGAGTCGCGGAAGTCGCATCCGTCGGGGGCTACAAAAAAATATATCAGGTCATCCTCGATCCCCAAAAACTCCAGCAGTTCCGCGTCACGATAAAGCAGGTGATGGATGCGGTGAAGATGGGAAACAACAACGTTTCGGGCAAAGTCGTCGATACGGGTGGGCGCGAGGTTGCCATTCAGGGCATCGGGTTCTTTATGAAGCCCGAGGACATCGCAAATACCGTCATCGGCATGAAAGCGAATAGTATGCCATTGACTATAACCGATATCGGCGAAGTGCGTGTATCGGGACTGTTCCGTCGAGCCATCCTCGCCGACCAGGAAGAGGAGAAGGTGGGGGGAGTGGTCGTCATGCGCTACGGAGAAAACCCGCTTGCGGTTATTGACGCCGTGAAGAAGCAAATTATTTCTATTGAGCAGAGTTTGCCGGAAGGCGTGCGCATCGTTCCCTTCTACGATAGAACGAACTTGATTCTCTCTGCAATCAAAATGGTGAGTGAAGTCCGGACACAAGAACTCATCATTACTGTCGTCATCATAGCGCTCTTCATGTGGCATATCGGCGCCACAGTCATCACCGCCCTATCACTCATCGTGGGACTGCTCATTACATTTATCTGTATGTGGTTGTTCAACGTTCCCGGCAACATCATGAGCCTCGGAGGCATCACCGTTGCAATCGGGACAATGGTTGATGCGGCGATAGTGGTGAGTGAAAACGCATATCGCAAACTGCAGCAACAACCACCCAAGGATGCCCTAGATCGCATTCGCCGCATCAAGGATGCGGCACTCGAAGTGGGAAAGCCCGTGACGTTTGCCATCTTCATTATCATTCTCTCTTTCGCGCCGATCTTCGCTCTTACAGGGCAAGGAGGAAAGCTCTTCCGACCGCTTGCATTCACCAATCTCTTCGCAATGTTCGGCGCGCTTGTTGCCGCGCTTTTCCTTGTGCCAACGCTCTCGGTGTACTTCTTACGCGGCAGGCTGCAGAGAGACGAGGACATTGCCATTGTGCGCTTCCTGCAACGGCTCTATCGGCCTCTTCTTCTCGCAGCGCTCACGCACCAAAAACAAACACTCGGAATCGTCGCTGTGATCGCACTCGTTGCCTTGGGCGCCATGACGCGGATTGGTTCGGAATTCATGCCACCACTCAACGAGGGAACTCTGTGGTATATGCCAATTACATTGCCGGATGTCTCCGAGGAACGGGCGCAGGAACTTCTCATCGCAAGTAACCGCATCATCGCCAAGTTTCCCGAAGTGGAAAAAGTCGTCGGAAAAGCCGGACGTGCGGAGAGCGCAACCGACCCTGCGCCTCTTGCGATGTTCGAAACATTCATCACGCTCAAGCCGAAAAGTGAATGGCGCAAGGGCATGACTAAGACCAAACTCATTGCCGAGATGAACCGTTCCATTCAGCTCGATAACGTTTGGAACAGCTTTACGCAGCCGATCATCGGACGTATTGACATGCTCTCGACGGGCATTCGAACGCAACTCGGTATCAACATCTTCGGACATGATCCCGTCAAGCTGGAAGAACTGGCCATTGACGCGGAAAGACTTCTCAGTCAGATTCCGGGTTCCGCCGATACGGTTGCCATTCGCACGACAGGGCTCCGCTATCTTGACATCGCGCTTCGAGACGATCTTCTCGCGCAACACGGCATTATGAAGGCGGATGCGCTGCAAACGATTGCCGCTGGAGTAGGTGGTGCGATTATCACGCGCACCGTCGAAGGGCGAGAGCAGTACGGCGTGCAGGTGCGCCTAAAGCAGACATTCCGTCAGGACATCGAAGACATCAAATCATTGCCTGTCACAGGCATGAATGGCACACAAGTTCTTCTCGGAAGCGTGGCCGACATCAAGCTCGTGAACGGACCCGCGATGATCGCCAGTGAGAACGGGAGAATGAAAGCCGTCGTGCAGTCCAATGTGCGGGGAATCGACATGGCCTCCTTCGTGAAAGCCGCGGACAAGCATCTTGCGAAAAACTTAGAGCTTCCGACTGGATATTCCTACGAGTGGGCTGGACAGTATGAGAACCAACTGCAAGCCAAGAGGCAGCTCTCGGTTGTCATTCCACTGGTGCTCTTCCTCATCTTTCTCCTTCTCTATCTGACATATAAAGATTTGAGTCTCGTTGCAATCGTCATGCTTACCATACCCTTGAGCATTGTCGGTGGAGTCATCGCGCTCTTCCTTGCACACTATAACTTCTCCGTCGCTGTATGGGTCGGATTCATTTCTCTCTTTGGAAATGCTGTCGAAACGGGCGTTGTCATCGTGGTGTATTTGGAAAATTCCTTCCGAACCCAATTCGGACTGCACAGCATGGAAGAATCATCCATGTACACGTCCGACTCGGCACAGACAATCACCCGTGAAGGCATACACAATGCCGTGGTCGAAGGTGCACTGGTGCGCCTCCGCCCGATTCTCATGACTGCATTCACATCCGTCATCGGTTTACTGCCCATGATCACTTCCACCGGAACCGGTGCCGAAGTGCAACGCCC
>PFDS01000026.1:9930-10106 GCA_002772605.1 Candidatus Peregrinibacteria bacterium CG10_big_fil_rev_8_21_14_0_10_49_16 | reverse complement strand
AATGAACAAAGAATAGTAGGAAGGGTCGATGCTGAATGTCGAAATTCACCGCATCACATGAATTCCCACCTCACTGATGACGCCCCATCCTCATAGTGAGGATCAAAGGTGGAGCGCGTGCCCATTAAGAGGGCACTTAAGCCACTACAAGAGCAGGAGCAAATTCCGGCATGCGG
>PFDS01000026.1:4736-9923 GCA_002772605.1 Candidatus Peregrinibacteria bacterium CG10_big_fil_rev_8_21_14_0_10_49_16 | reverse complement strand
GGGTATCGGGAACCGGTGCCATCCCGAACAGAAGCAGACGCATACAGACTCACACTGTCGAAAGCCTGTCATCCCCACGTAAAGTTGCTACGCAACCACGTGGCACAGCCACTGGTGTGAACGAACACTTGAAGGAGATAGTAGCACAAATTCTTATTTTGGACAATTCATACATTGTCCCCACTTCCAATCACGAATTTCCGGCAAATCATCCCCATGTGTTTCGATGTACTCCTTGTGCTTGCGTAATTTGTCCTCCATGAGTCGGCAAATCTCCTCTGCGCGATCGGCAAATTGCGGCATGCGGCGGACGGCATCCTGCACAAGGTGAAAACGATCAAGATCGTTTCGCACTACCATATCGAACGGCGTCGTCGTTGTTCCTTCTTCCTTATATCCACGCACGTGAAGATTCGCATGACCATGATGACGGTACGTGAGCCGGTGAATGAGCCACGGGTACCCATGGAAAGCGAAGATGATAGGAGCCTTCGTGGTGAAGAGCTCATCAAACGCTTCTCGTGTTAATCCGTGAGGATGCTCTTCGTTGGGCTGCAGCGTCATGAGGTCAACAACGTTGATGACACGAATTTTGATCTCCGGGATCACGGAACGCAAAATTTCCACCGCAGCGAGCGTTTCGATCGTCGGGACATCCCCCGCACACGCCATCACCACATCGGGATTTCCACCGTCATTACTCGCCCACTGCCACACGCCCAGTCCTTTCGTGCAGTGCTGAGTCGCCTCTTCCATGGTGAGCCACTGCGGCTCGGGTTGCTTTCCGGCAATGATCAGGTTCACATAGTTACGACTGCGCATACAGTGATCGGTTACGGAGAGAAGCGTGTTGGCATCTGGCGGAAGGTAGATGCGAATGACTTCCGCCTTTTTGTTGACCAGATGATCGATGAATCCCGGATCCTGGTGACTGAACCCATTGTGATCCTGCCGCCACACATGCGATGTGAGCAGAATGTTCAACGACGCAATCGGCTTACGCCATGGAAGCCGACGCGAGACTTTCAGCCACTTCGCATGCTGGTTGAACATCGAATCGATGATGTGGATGAATGCTTCGTAACAGGAGAAAAATCCATGGCGCCCCGTGAGCAGGTATCCTTCCAACCACCCCTCACAGAGATGTTCACTGAGCACTTCGAGCACGCGTCCGTCCGGCGCGATGTTATTCGCCTCGGAAGAGCAATCGACGGATGACAGACGACTCGTCTCCTCAAAGACCGCTCCCCATCGATTCGACTGCGTTTCATCGGGACTGAAGAGACGAAAATTCTTTTCTTTTCGATTCATCTTTAAGACATCCCGCAGAAACGCACCCTGCACGCGCGTTGCTTCTCCCGACTCCGTGCCGGGACATTTGACGTCCACTGCATACGAACGGAAATCGGGCAGATGCAGATCCTTGAGAAGCGTTCCGCCATTGGCATGCGGATTTGCACCCATGCGCTTCTCCCCCTTCGGCGCAAGCGCGGCAATGTCCGGATGCACTGCACCCTGTGCGTCAAAGAGCTCCTCCGGCTTATAACTCTTCATCCACTTCTCCAATGCAGCAAGGTGTTTCTTCTCTTCGCGCGGATGCTTGATCGGCACCTGATGCGAAAGGTGCGCTCCTTCGACCGGTTGTCCGTCAATCTCCTTCGGTCCGGTCCATCCTTTGGGCGTACGCAAAATGATCATCGGCCATGCTGCGCGTTTGGTAAAACCGTCCTTCCGTGCTTTTTGCTGAATGGAGCGAATCTTCTGGAACGCACACTCGAGCGTGGAGGCCATCTTCTGATGCATCTCCATGAGATCATCCCCTTCAACAAGAAAAGGTTCGTAGCCATACCCGCGAAAGAGACTAATGAGTTCCTCCTCGGGAATGTTCGCGAGAACAGTCGGGCCGCTGATCTTGAATCCGTTGAGATGGAGAATCGGCAATACCGCTCCATCGCGCGCGGGATTGAGAAATTTATTGCTGTGCCAACTGGCGGCAAGCGGACCGGTTTCGGCTTCTCCGTCACCCACAACGCACGCTACCACGAGGTCGGGATGATCAAATGCCGCCCCGTACGCATGCGCAAGCGCATAGCCAAGCTCACCGCCTTCATGAATAGATCCCGGCGTTTCGGGAGCGACGTGGCTGGGCACGCCGCCGGGAAACGAAAATTGCTTAAACAGAGCACGCATTCCCTCGATGTCTCGCGACACATGCGGATACACTTCGCTGTACGTTCCCTCCAGGTACACGTTCGCCACAAGTGCCGGCCCGCCGTGTCCCGGCCCGGCAACAAAGAGCAGCGACGCATCCTGCTCCGTGATGATGCGGTTCAAGTGCACGTAGATGAAGTTCAGCCCCGGCGTGGTTCCCCAGTGTCCCAAGAGTCTCGGCTTGATATGTGCGGGCTGTAACTTCTCGTGCAGAAGCGGGTTATCCATGAGATAAATCTGCCCCACAGACAGATAATTCGCCGCACGGAAGTACGCGTGCGTTTTCTCAAGAAGATCGGGGGAGAGAGGAGTATCCATAAAGCAAAATAGTTATGCGGAGCTATCCAGTACATGTGCAGTCCACCGTGCAATCATCCGCTGCTCGTCCGTGTGCATGACGCGCACGGCAACTGCGCTCTTTGACGATGAAATCAGCGGAGCATGGTTGGCATTCTCCGTCACAGAGAGGGAAATGCCCAGATGGCTCAGCGGCTCGCAAACGCGCGCGCGAATCTTCGCCGCATGTTCGCCGATGCCTCCGCTGAAGACCAGCACATCAATGCCTTCAAGGGCAGCGGCATACGCACCAATCATGCACTGCATGCGATAGCAGAAGAGATCGATCGCCTGCGCTGCTTTTGGATCACTCTCCTCTCTCTCCAAGAGCGTTCGCATATCCGCAGTGCTGCCGGAGAGTCCGAGTAGTCCCGACTTCGCATGCATGCATTCGTACATCTCATCAATGCTCATTCCCTCCTGCTTCACCAGGTACCACGCAACACCGGGATCAATGTCGCCAATGCGTGTTCCCATGATAAGACCTGATGCAGGAGTGAACCCCATGGTCGTATCGATACACCGACCATGTTTCACCGCAGCCATGCTGGCGCCATTACCCAAATGTGCCAAGACAATACGCTTCTGTATTGCTTCTGGGTCAACCTTTTGTAACTCTTCCAGAAGGTATGCATAGGAAATTCCGTGGAATCCATAGCGGCGAATACCCTTCGCACGCAGAGCCTCCGGAAGAGCAATGAGCTCTGCTTTCTTGGGCATTGTTGCGTGAAATGCGGTATCAAAACAGCCTACCTGCGGCACATCCGGCACATGCTTTCTGCATGCTTCGATACACATAATTTCTTGCGGCAGGTGCTCCGGCGCATAGGGAATAAGCTGCTCTAATTCCGTGAGCACGGTCGCATCAATCTGTACCGGTTTTGTAAATACTTCGCCTCCATGGACGATGCGATGACCGATCGCAGCAATGGGTTTTCCTTCAGTGGTACCTTCCACTCTCTTGAGAATCTCCCTCACGCATGCAGGTATCTGCTCTCCATCACCGTACTCCACCGTATCCGCACAGAGCTCTTCCACATCCCTCCCGGAAGACGAAAACAGCGCATACTTCACTGTAGAAGAACCTGCATTGAGCGCGAGAATCATCGTGGCATCCATATGCATATCATATATCTCATTCAGCAATCAAAGAAGCAGTAGAGGCTTCGCGCTACTCATGTGCCGCAAAAACAGAACATATGGTATACTTCATTGCATTTTTATGAAACATGTCTTCCTCCTCGCAACACTTCTTCTTGTCGCTTGCCAACAGGCAGGCACGCACATCTCTTCTCTGCCAGAAGCACGGGAATCCGAAGTACTGGAAGTATCGGATGGTGATAGGATCACACTGAATCCCACGATCGTTCGTAAGACAATGAACGGCAAGCAGTTCGCCATGTACGGCTACAACGGCCAAATCCCCGGACCGATCATTAAAGCGAAGCAGGGAGCGACGATCACTGTAGATGTCACGAATAAGATCGATATGGATACGACCATCCACTGGCATGGCATTCGGCTTGATAATGCAAATGACGGCGTTCCTGATGTGACACAGGAGGCAATCAAGCCGGATGGCACATTTACGTATACTGTGGCCTTTCCCGACGAAGGCATCTACTGGTATCACCCGCACGTTCGTGAGGATATTCAGCAGGACATGGGTCTTTATGGCAATTTGCTGGTCACTCCTCAAAAGAGCGATGCCTATGCTCCCGTAAACATGGAAGAAGTGATCGTACTCGATGACCTGCTCCTTGATGCAGAAGGTAGTCCTGTTACTTATGGGAAGGAGAATGCAAACTTCCCGCTCATGGGACGGTTCGGGAACCTGATGCTCATCAATGGTTCGACTGCGCTCACCACAGGCGGTCAGCCAGGATACTCACTTGAGGTTCCAAGGGGATCGGTGGTGCGTTTCTATCTGACAAACGTTGCAAACACCCGCACGTTCAATATTCGCATAGACGGGGGAATGATGAAACTCGTTGGTTCGGATGTCGGACGCTACGAACGCGAAGAGTGGGTCGACACGGTGACGATAGCCCCTGCGGAGCGTTACATCGTAGACGTGCTCTTCGAGGATGACGGTCGTTACAAGATGACGCATGAGTCACCACTGGCAAATTACGATCTCGGATTTGTAACCGTGACAGCAGAAGATGCTTCTCCCTCCTACGAAACGGCATTCCACACCCTACGGAAGAATGACGATGTAACTGCGGACATTGACGACTACAGAGAATACTTCGATGCGCCCGTGGACCGGACACTCGTGCTCGATATCGAGATGAAAGGCGCAATGGGCACGATGGACCATGGCATGATGATGGACCATGACGCATCCGGCATCGAGTGGGAGGACACTATGCCCGGCATGAATGCATTGATGACAGCGGATGATCTGGATTGGAAGATTCTGGACGACGCTTCCGGCAAAGAGAACATGGACATTCAGTGGACTGCAGAAATTGGTGACAAGGTGAAAGTTCGTATCGTGAACAAGGAGGATTCCGCACACCCCATGCAGCATCCGATTCACTTCCATGGACAACGCTTTCTTGTTCTTTCCGAGAATGGAGTCCCGAATGACAATCTTGTGTGGAAAGATACGGTGCTGGTTCCCATGGGCCACAC
>PFDS01000026.1:1889-4723 GCA_002772605.1 Candidatus Peregrinibacteria bacterium CG10_big_fil_rev_8_21_14_0_10_49_16 | reverse complement strand
ACATGACCAACCCCGGCAACTGGATGTTTCACTGCCACATCGCAGAGCATCTGACGGATGGTATGATGGGAATGTTCACTGTTACTGAATCATGATGTTCTGTTTCGCCATATATGAACCTTCTCGTTTCAATGTATGAAACACGTTACTCTTCTCGTCTCCGGCATGGGCTCCGATCACTGCGCAGGAGTTGTGAAGCGTGTGATTGAATCATTTGAAAGTGTGCAAGAAGCACAGACGAGTTTCGCAAACCGCGAAGCAGTCATTACATTCAAAGGTGACGAGCCATCGGAACTGGAAGTCATTCTTAAAGGCATCAAAGATGCAGGGTACGAACCATCAATTCTCGACACAGAAGCGCCGGTAGATACACATGATGAGCAGGAACAGCGATCTCTCCAACTTCTCAAACACAAAGTGACCGTTGGCGTAGTGCTTTCCGCAGCTATTCTTGTTCTTGTTCACTGGAACAAGTTTGGTATTCCAGAGATTAGTCGGGTAATGAACTTTGTGCTGCAACTTCTTCTTACGCTTCCCGTGCTGTATTGGGTGGGTGGCCGGATCTACAAAGGGGCATGGTCTAAGCTACTTCGAAAGACTGTGGATATGGATACGCTGATCGCGCTTGGAACGGGAGCGGCGTTCCTGTATTCACTCGTTGCTACGTTTGTGCCAACTATTCTTTCAGGAAGCGGCATTGAACCGGATGTGTACTACGACACCGCCGCCATTATCATTACGCTTATTCTCCTCGGAAAGTACCTCGAAGAACGCGCCAGAAAAGGAACATCGGAGGCCATACGCAAACTTCTTGGATTACAAGCCAAGACCGCCCATGTCATTCGCAATGGAACGGAGATCGATACTCCCATTGCCGATGTGCAGGTTGGCGATATCCTCCTCGTTCGACCCGGCGAGAAAATTCCCGTGGATGGTGAGATCATCGAAGGATCATCTTCGGTGAATGAGGCCATGGTGACAGGCGAGAGTATTCCTGTGTCCAAACACGAAGGAGACACCGTCATCGGAGCAACAATCAACGAAACGGGCAGTTTCAAGATGAAAGCGACGAAGGTCGGTGCGGATACCATCCTCGCACACATCATTGACGTGGTGAAGAAGGCACAAGCCAGTAAAGCGCCGATCCAACGCATGGCGGATCAGGTGTCGGCAATCTTCGTTCCCGTCGTGATCGTCATTGCCGTTCTCTCCTTCGGAATGTGGCTCTACTTCGGCGACGGATTGAATGCCTTCACGTCGGCGCTTGTCGCAGCTGTCTCCGTCCTCATCATCGCATGTCCCTGCGCTCTGGGGATTGCCACGCCCACGGCGGTCATGGTAGGCACAGGTAAAGGCGCGGAACATGGTATTCTTATCAAGGATGCGGCTGCATTGGAGAATGCGCACAAGGTGACGGCAGTCGTGTTTGATAAGACTGGGACACTGACGGAAGGAAAACCCCGTGTAACGGATATCATCATGGCAGAAGGATTCACGGAGATAGAAGTGATGCCCTTGGTACTGGCAATTGAGAAGCCATCAGAACACCCGCTCGCACAAGCAATTGTGCAGGACTTGAAAGAAAAGCATGTGCAGGAACATGACGCAAAGGATTTTCAGGCACATCGAGGGAAAGGAGTGTCGGCAACGGTGAATGGCACATCCGTACTCGTAGGTACGCAGCGCTTTCTCTCGGAGCAGCATGTGATGCGATGTACCGAACTCGATGAGCAGGCGAAAAAACTGGAGCAAAACGGCAAAACGGTTGTGTTCATCGCAACCGGGGGCAAACCGAGTGCCATCATCGCCATTGCAGATACCCTCAAGGAAAGCGCCATCGAAACCGTAAAGCAGCTACAAAATCGCGGCATTGAACCTGTGATGATCACAGGTGACAATGAAGAGACCGCGAAAGCCATTGCAGCGCAGGTCGGAATCAAGCGCTTCTTTGCACGTGTACTCCCTGAAGAGAAAGCTGAAAAGATCAAATCCCTGCAATCGGAAGGGAAGATTGTCGCAATGGCGGGCGACGGCATCAACGATGCTCCGGCACTTGTGCAAGCCGATATCGGTATTGCCATGGGATCGGGAACGGATATTGCCATGGAATCCGCCGGCATGATTCTCCTGAAAGGTGATATCAGCAAAATTCTGCAAGCACTCACACTCTCACGCTCCACGATGCGTACGATCAAGCAGAATCTCTTCTGGGCATTTGCCTACAACATACTGGGGATCCCTATCGCGGCAGGCATCTTGTACCCGTTTACCGGTATACTGCTCTCACCCGTCATTGCATCTGCCGCAATGAGCTTTTCGTCACTATCCGTCGTACTCAATTCACTGCGACTAAAAAAATTAGCATTATGAACTATCTCTTCACTTTTTTCTTCTTCACCGGGCTTCTCCTTACCAGTTGCATACCGAGTGACGGCAGTACAAACGAAGACATTCATGTCTTCTCTCCCCAGTCAAAGAGCATTGTCGCCCAAACATTTACCATAGAAGGTGAAGCGCGCGGATATTGGTACTTTGAAGCGACGTTTCCCCTTCGCATCGAAGACAAGGATGGACACACTCTTCTGCAATCCTATGCGACCGCGCAAGATGACTGGATGACAGAAGAGTATGTGCCATTCACAGAAGAGTTATCTGTAGAAGTCAGTGAAGACACGCCTTCAGTTCTGATTCTTGAAAAATCCAATCCTTCAGGACTCCCTGAACATGCGGCTGAAATCCGCATTCCTATCACGATCACCCCAGGGCTCTCCCCCCCAAATACTCCTTGATCAGTTTCTGTGAGACTTGCTATACTTTCTCTCCATGTTATTTCC
>PFDS01000026.1:1602-1878 GCA_002772605.1 Candidatus Peregrinibacteria bacterium CG10_big_fil_rev_8_21_14_0_10_49_16 | reverse complement strand
TGGTTACGCTGCTCCTCGCAGCATGTTCCTCCGCACCCTCCGATGCCATGAAAAAGGATGATGCCATGATGGAAGGTGACAAAATGATGGAGGATAAGATGATGGAAGATAACAAGATGATGGAGGATAAGATGATGGAAGGTGACAAGATGATGGAGGATAAGATGATGGAAGGTGACAAGATGATGGAGGATGATGTTATGATGCAAGAGTAAGGAAACAACTGTTCTGTATTCTTTTCCCCTCTCGCGCATGAAACGCATTGCAGTGTACAAT
>PFDS01000026.1:0-1596 GCA_002772605.1 Candidatus Peregrinibacteria bacterium CG10_big_fil_rev_8_21_14_0_10_49_16 | reverse complement strand
CCGCACCCTCCGATGCCATGAAAAAGGATGATGCCATGATGGAAGGTGACAAAATGATGGAGGACACGGTGATGATGGAGGACAGTGCTCCTACACGCACAGTCATGATCCACTCGAGTAACTGGGAATTCACGCCAAACGTTATCCGCGTGAAAAAAGGTGAACGCGTCGAACTCCACCTGATGGGTGTTGAGGGAAACCACGGCTTCGCAGTCCCGGAACTCGGCATTGATCAGAGTATGTCCCAGGATGACAGCAGTATTGTTCCTCTTCCGACGGACAAAGCGGGCACATTTGATTTCTTCTGCAATGTTCCCTGTGGAAAAGGACACAAAGACATGCGTGGCACCATTATTATTCAAGAGTAATAAACATATCATCCTGAGCTCTGTCGAAGGACGTTATCCTGAACTGGATATTTTTCGAGGAATCGCCGTCCTCGCGATGATTGTGTATCACGGAGTATTTGATCTGGAATACTTCTACGGATGGAGCATAGGACTACGAACCGCCCCCTGGGAGCTTATGCGCGTCGCAACCGTATCCACCTTTCTCGCCCTTGTCGGTATCTGTTTTACGATCTCCTGGCACAAAACTCCTGTCCACGCGCGCCTGAGAAAATACGCCCAACGTAGTATCACGATTTTTGCCGGTGGCATGCTCATCTCTCTCATGACATGGTTTTTTGCATCAGACGCATTCGTGAAGTTCGGCATTCTCCACTTGATTGGTGTCAGTGTCTTTTTGCAAATGCTGTTTGCACGAATAGGTGCATGGAATATTGCCACAGGAATTCTCGTGATGCTCCTCGCGCTCTTTCTTCCCGCAACGACATCTTCCTCTCTCCTGTTTCCTCTTGGTATCCCCTCCCCTTCGTTCGCTTCACTCGATTACTACCCTCTTATTCCATGGTTTGGGCTGATTCTTCTGGGTATGGGAATCGGTTCACTGCTGTACATTCCGGAGCCACGATGGCAATGGACATGTCGCATACCCTTGCTGGAGTACACCGGCAAACGAGCACTGCTCATCTACTTCATCCATCAACCAATACTTCTTGGCATACTTTTTCTGCTACACTGAGGAACCATGAAGTACCTCTTCTCTGATCTCATGGGACTCACGCCGCAAGTGGTGGAAGTTCTGGCAACGTTGATCCTTGCATTGCACATAATCATACCCATTCTCATTCTGGCGCTCCTCTTCGAAAGCAGAAAGAAGAAGACTCCGGTTTCGCAATGGTTCTCGCGTCACGGGCTTCTTCTCATGTTCATTGTGGCTCTGGTTGCAACGTCCATGAGTCTCTTCTTCTCGGAAATCGCACTCTTCCAACCATGCCGCCTCTGTTGGATGCAGCGCATCTTCATGTACCCGCAAGTGATTCTCCTCGGCGGTGCGCTCTACTGGAAAGAACGTACTATTGCCAAATACATTCTCCTTCTCTCACTCATTGGCATTGCCATCTCCGCGCTCCACTACGGCGAACAGGTGCAGGCAATGCTGTATCCGGAGCAGTTTGATCCACTGACTCCATGCGACCTTTCCGGCATCTCCTGCCGCGCAACGTATGTGCTGGAGTACGGCTACATCACCATC
>PFDS01000041.1:8845-31865 GCA_002772605.1 Candidatus Peregrinibacteria bacterium CG10_big_fil_rev_8_21_14_0_10_49_16 | reverse complement strand
TGCCGAGATCGTAACTGGCGATGTAGTTCCAGAAGTCTTTGCCCGGTTCGTAGAGACGCAACTTGTAGCCGTTTACCCATACGCTGTACGTATCTTTCGATGTGTACCCTTCGATCAAAAGCTCACTGCCGGTCGCCGTGTGCTCGCTGCCTGCCGTGGGAGCGTGAATCACGAGACTGCCTGGCTGGAGCGGTTCGTTATCCGGAAGATGACGCAGCTCCAGTTCCTGTACTGCCTCTGCAAGATTGTTGCCTTCCATTGTTCCATCTGTCATTTCCACGTTCGGTTGCTCTAGTACGCCCTCTTCCCCTTCACCGAGCACAATAGTGATGTAGGCAGGTACACTTTCATTTCCTGATTCATCGAGTGCGGTCACTTTGTACACGTTCGTCCCCTCCTTCATGTTGCCGAGTTTGGTACTGGCAAGGTAGCTCCAGATTGTATCTCCCGGTTGGAAGAGTTGCAGACGGTACTCGTTGATGCGAATGCCAACGGTGCCCTTTACTGCTTTTCCACGAATTTCGAGTTCACGGCTATTCGTCCGATATATAGTGCCGGATCCGGATGGAGTGGTGATGGTTGGGGGGTTTGGTGGTTCAATATCCCGCTTCACCGTGCGTGAGAGTTCTGTCATTATCAGACCTCGGTCATCGAGGGCCGTAACGATAATTTCAAATTCCTCCTCATCCGCAAGGGATATTTCCTGTAGAAAACTGCGATTGCTTGGATCAATGGTTGCCTTGTACCCATTGATGCGAATATTGGCTACTGTTTCTCCGGCAATGCCGCGCACTTCTACTGTATTCCCCTGTACTTTTTGATTATTTGCAGGATGAGAGAGTGTGACCAGATCGTCAGAAGGTGGTGGTTCATTGGATGACGTGTTTGTTACTGTGTCATCTTGTACAGGTAGTCCTTGTCGGCTGTCTTGCAGAGATGCAAGCAGTGGCGAATTGTATTTGAGTGGCGATCGTTGATCATACCAGTTTTGTCCTGGTGCCAGATCTGCATGGGCAAACTGCTGTCCTTCTCCAATGAAAATGGATTCTTTTTCTTTAGGAAGTTTTGTTTCGATGCCAATACCTTCTGCTTGTAGCACAGCGAAGTTCTCTGTAGAAATGACGGCTTCAGTGCGCGGTGGGAGCTGAAGTGTGAAGTTCGGTGTATGAATGATACGTGTGATACTGCCTGAAAAAGCTTTTTCATATTCCTCTTGTGTCTGCTGTGGCGGGACGTGTATCCATAGCTGTCCTGTATGGAGAGTGAGAATGTATTCAGATTCATCACTTCCATAGCGACTTTCGTCAATTTCCATATTGGTTCCTTCCAGGAGGTGCATCTGCGTTCCATCGAACATGGCAAACCTTGCGCGACCAACAGCGTCTGTGATGATACGGTCCCCGGCGAAGAGTTTAATTTCTCCTTGAATATTCTGTGCATCGCCTCCCTGGAGCGCCACGCGCACGCTGCCACGGTTTTCCGTGAAGAGCATGGCTGCCGTGGAGCGGATGTGGTTATTCGTAAAGATTTGTGTCAGTCGCCATCCACCAAATAGAAGCAAGCCGGTGCAGGAAGCAGCTACTAGTCGCGATACCCACGGTGTACGCTGTTGTGTACGAGATGCAAATCCGTACGAACTATACCCGCGGCGACGTCGATAGTGCATGAGAAGTTCTCATACTACGGAAATGTGTACTCTGTATGCAAGTGTCTCTTGCCTCACATCGTGACGCGCTCGATTTCTTCTCGCAGTGTCACACCTTCTTCGATCCATCGTTCTCCCCATTGTTTCATGGTCATGTATCCTTCTTTCTTCGCTTCTTCCAGTACCACAGATTCACGTTCTTGTTCCAGAATCAGTTCACGAAGAGGCGGTGTGATCACCATGAGTTCGGGAATCGATCGTCTTCCTGCGAAGATATCCTGATTGAGTGGGTCGCAGTGTTCAATATCTTTTTTTGCTTCTTCCGAAAGTGTGCGTATGAGTCGTTGGCCGAGAATAGCGCGTAGCGACGGTGCGAACGTATAGGGACTGACTCCCATGGAGAGCAGACGTGGAATTGCTTCTACCGCGGAGTTTGTATGCAATGTTCCGAGAACGAGGTGTCCTGTAAGAGAAGCATCTACTGCTGTTTGCGCCGTTTCGAGGTCACGGATTTCTCCGATGAGCACCACATCCGGGTCATGGCGCAGGATGGAACGCAGTCCGGACGCAAATGTGAAGTCGTGATCAGGATCAACTTCGCTTTGTACGATTCCTGCAATCTCGTATTCGATTGGATCTTCGAGAGTGATGATATTGCGCTGTTTTCCGATGATGGTGGAGAGTAGTGCGTAGAGCGTGGTCGTTTTACCGGAGCCTGTGGGTCCTGTAACGAGGATGAGCCCGTTTGGCAGCTGAATGAGTTCTGAAAGTTTCTGGTAGATGGCTTCTGGAAAGCCGAGTTCCGAGAGCGGCTTGATGCCACGAACAGGATCAAGGAGACGCAGTGTGATTTTTTCACCGAACCGTGAGGGAATGGTCGCAACGCGTACGTTGACCGTGCGTTTGCCATCTTCATCTGTACTCTCAAACGTGTACTGTCCGTCCTGTGGAACATTAGTGATATTCAGTTTGAGTTTTGAGAGGAATTTGATGCGGCGGGAATAATCCTGATATACCGCTTTCGCAATGGGTGACAGTTCCTGGAGAATACCGTGGAGGCGTATTTCGAGTCGAATGTGATCTTTTTCCGGTGCGGTGTGAATATCGGACACCCCCATTTTCGTACAGTACTCTTGCAATGTCTGCAGTAACTGTTCTCCAGTGTATGACGAGAAATCCGGATGTTGCATCTCATTATTATAGCACTTTTAGGCTCGTTTTGCTATGATGCAGTCCCCTTCTCTTCTCATGCGTTTATCCTCTTCGGAGACACAAAAGAAGCGTTTGCTTCTCCGGCGAATGGGCATACTTCATGGTGTTTTACTCTTCTGTGCCCTGTTATTGGTTGCCCGTCTGGTGGAGCTTCAGCTGATTAAAGTGGATGTATACCATAATGCTGCACATTCGCAACACTATGGAGGAGTAGTGCTGCCGGCGCGCCGAGGAGAAATTTTAGGAGTGAGCAGTAAGACGGGAGAGACAAATATTCTCGCGACGAATACGACATTAGATCTGGTGTATGTCGACCCGCTTATCGTGGATGATCCGGTACTCATTGCGCGGACGCTGGCGGATGTATTGGTTACGGAAGAGTTCTATGGTTGGTGTAGCCGAGGTGACCGTCGTTGTCCTCGGGAACTCACGAAGTTTTTCCAGGAAGCATTTGATCCTCTCTTCATTGCGCGGGAGCTGCAGTCCGGAGCTCTCTTAGAGCCCATCTCTTCCTCTGCTCTCACATCACGTGCATTGCATCAAGATATCCTGCCGGACATTGTCGAGGTACGAGGGCAGTTTGCGCAGGATATTGAAGAGCGCATTTCCAGTGATCGCGTGCGTTTTGTTCCGCTCAAATACAGTGCCACGAAGGTGGAAATGCGTGCGGTGCAGGAACTGAACTTAGGTGGCGTGTTTGTGTCGTGGGATCAATATCTCATTTACGCGGATCCCGAGGAGGTCTCGCAATCGCGTATTTCCAGTATTTCGCGTGTGCTCGCTGATGTGCTCAATCAGGACCCATCGCGTTTGGAGCGTATTTTGCGTTCACGTCCACTGCGCTATGTGCCAGTGATGCGTCATTTGCCTCCGGCGTTGTCACTCAAGGTGAAAGAGCTGAAAGTGCAGTCGTATAAAGATACATTGACGCGGAAGTCGGAGGCGCCTACACGTGAAGCCGCCGATCGCATCCAGGATCCTCTGCGCGGTATCGCCCTTCTGCCCGAGCACTGGCGGTACTATCCCGATGGAGTCATCGCGTCACAGGTCGTGGGTTTTCTCAATACCAATCAGGAGCCTCAGTATGGAATCGAACGGACGTTCCACATACAGCTTCACGGTCAGGAAGGGTATATTCGTACGGTGAATGATTTGCGGGGCGGACGCGTGTTCACATCCGAACAGAAGATTGTCGATCCTCGTGATGGAGATAGTATTGTGCTCACGATTGATCCTGCCATTCAGAAGGAAGTGGAACGTATTGCATCGGAAGGTGTAGAGCGTTTTGAAGCCAACAGCATTCAGGTTGTGATCATGGATCCGTCTACTGGCAGAATTGTGGCATTGGTGAATGCGCCACTCTTCAATCGCAATAGTTACGGTGACGTATTTGAGAAGAAGCCTGTGTTTCTCAAACCCGAGCAGGAGAGAGGTATTGTGGTCGAGGTGTTTCACTACGAAACCAATTTGCGTGTGGTGAAGGCATACTGGCGTGATGTATTCCAGCCGGAAGGTCGTCTGCGCCTCACGGAGAAGACGCGAGAAACCCTGGAGGCGCTGGAGCAGGATTTCAATTTGGAAGATCTGACGCGCTATTACGTCTACACCGGAGAGAATGATCGATACGAAGTCTTCCCTACAGATATTCCCGGAGTGTGGTTGAAATACCAGAATTCCATTGGCGTGGGTGCATACCTTAATCGTGCTGTACAGGAGATCTACGAACCGGGATCAGTGATGAAGCCGATCACGATGGCAATTGCGATTGACCAGGGTGAAGTGACTCCCACCGATATCTATCATGATGCCGGTCCTGTGGAAGTGGATGAGTACACGATTAAGAATGCGCTTCTGGCGTACTACGGCGATGTGACGATGACACAGTGTCTTGAGCTTTCTATTAATACCTGTATGACCAGTGTGTCGGAAAAATTAGGACCCAAGTTGTTTCACCATATGTTGGAACGGTTTGGTTTTGGGAAGATTACCGGCGTGGAAATGGAAGATGAGCTTCCCGGTGACATGTTACCCTGGCGTAAATGGAGTCGGGCGCTGCTTGCCACTGCATCATTCGGTCAAGGTATCTCAGTGACTCCGCTGCAGATGACATCGGCTTTTTCTGCGCTTGCAAACGGAGGCAGACTCATGCAGCCGCGTATTATCGATCGTATTATCCATGCAAGTGGCGAAGAGACTCGTTTCGAACCTCAAGTGCTCGATCAGGTCATTACGCCTGAAGCGGCAGAGACAGTGACGGCTATGCTCGTGAATGCTGTTGAGAACGGATTTGCCCGATCAGGTAAGGTTTCGGGTTACCGTATTGCAGGAAAAACAGGAACCAGTCAGATTGCGGGTCCCGGTGGACGGTACGAGGCGGGAACCGGCTCCACTTTTGCGTCTTTTATCGGGTATGCACCCATAGATCATCCACGTTTTGTAGCACTTGTAAAAGTCGACCGTCCGAAATTCCACGAAGATGTGCATGGCGCCGCTGCCGCTGCTCCCCTCTTCAAAGAAATTGCCGCCTATCTTCTGAAGTACTACGGCATCGAGCCGGATAATCTCTAAAACTTCTTTATTTCACAGTCACAGATTTAGCTAAATTTCTTGGCATGTCTGGATTCTTGCCTCTTTCCACTGCGAGGTAGTATGCGAGGATTTGGATGGGGATAATGTTGGCGATAGCCTGCGCGGGGCCGGCGTCGGGTACCTTTAACCATTCGTCAAAAATGTCGTTATTCTTCGGGCCAATGCCGATGAGCAAAGCGCCGCGGGCCTTGAGTTCTGTTGCATTACTGATGATATCGATTGCCACTTCGTCATTCCCTGTCAGGACAAGACACGGAGTTTCTTCCTCTATGAGGGCAATCGGTCCGTGCTTCAGTTCTCCTCCAGCAAACCCTTCCGCATGAATGTAACTTACTTCCTGGATTTTGATCGCGCTCTCGAGCGCCATGGGATAGTTCCAGCTCTTTCCGATAATGTAGCAATCTTCTTCCTCTTTCAATTTCTGAGCGAGTTTTTCAATGCGTTCGAGGTATCTGGGATTCAACATATCATTGATCATGGATCCCGTTTCGAGCAGGAGCATTTTTCCTTCATGAAGTTTACCGGCCAATGTGTAGGCTATGAGTATGAGTACGGCCATTTGTCCGGTTAATGCTTTCGTCGATGCAACAGCACGTTCAGGGCCCGCGTTAATGAGGAGTGTATAGTCTGCTTCGCGATGGATAGTGGACCCTTCGCTGTTCACAATAGCGAGTACCTTCGCGCCTTTGGATTTGGCAATGTACATGGCTTCCAGGACGTCGGCGGTTTCTCCACTCTGACTCACGACAATGAGAAGACTTTCGGGCTTCAGGAAGTGGTGATAGGGCTTGAACTCTCCTGCGGAGGTGACGTTGACATGGTGCTCGGCAATGACAGAGAAGAAGTATTCCGCTGCCATACAGGCTTTGTGCGCAGTGCCACAGGCAGCGAGGAATGTTCCCTGTGCATTCCTGATTGCGTCAGCAATGACGGAAATCTGTTCCTCATTCTGATTCACCGCACGAGCGATGGTTTCTTTCTGCTCCATGATTTCCTTGAGCATGAAGTGATCGAAGTTTCCTTTTTGCGCTTGTTCGACAGTCCAGGTAATTTCGATATTGCGCTTCGGGCGCTCCTCTCCACTTTTCAAATCGGTAAAGAGAATGGATGAACCGTCAGTCACCAGCATTTCTCCGTCATCGAGGTAGTGCACCGTACGGGTGTGTTCCAAGAATGCGGGAATATCTGATGCGATGAAGTATCCGTCATTTTTTGCGACTCCAACAATGAGAGGAGATCCGGTACGTGCTGCGACAAGTGTATTGGATGATGTATCCATTGCGAGGATGGCGTAGCGGCCTTCCAGTTTGTGGCAGGCCGAGCGGACGGCGGAGGCAAAATCAGGTGTGATCTTCTGCTCTTCTTCTATGAGATGTGGGATAACTTCGGTATCTGTTTCTGAGAGAAATGTATGACCGCGTTTCTTCAGCTCTTCTCGAAGTACTTCGTAGTTTTCAATAATACCGTTATGGACGACTGCAATGTGCCTCTTTGTTGTCGTATGCGGATGCGCATTCGTTTGTGTGACTCCCCCGTGTGTGGCCCAACGCGTATGAGCGATCGCTGCTGAGCAGCGTTGTTGAAAGTTCAGTGTGTCTACTTCGCTAATTTTGCCGATATTTTTTTCTACGAGAATGCATCCCTCGTGCTTTTGTGCGATTCCCCAGGAATCGTATCCTCTGTATTCCAGATTTTTAATGCCGTCGATCACGATAACCCCTGCATTCGTGCGTTCCCCTATATATCCGAAAATGCCACACATGTTCGAGAGTGTACGGTTTTTCTTGACTGAATGCCATATTTTCTTATCCTTACACTCGTGCCAAGAACGAGTGCCGCAAAAAAGGCTATGCGACAGAATGAAAGGCGCCGCATGCGGCGCCGCGCATCGTCACGCTATATGAAAACCATGATTCGCAAGCTTGCTGATACTGCATCCGGTGGAAACAAGGAACAGGCAAAATCTCTTCTTCCGGTGGTTTTTTCCGCAATTGACCGGAATGTGAAGAAGAATCTCTTGCACTGGAGAACTGCGGCGCGCAAAAAATCAACGCTCGCAAAGTTGTGTCAGTGATATGCATATACAGAGAAAAGAGCGCATCCTGGCATTGGACCCGGGCTCCAGGCAGACAGGGGTGGCTTTTTTTGATCCGAAAGTAGGTTTTGCCATTCCTTTAGATACTTTGCAACATTCTTCTTCTGAGGAATGCATCCGTTTTATCCTGCAAATCCTACAAGAACGGCCAGTAGAGCGTCTTCTTGTAGGAATGCCCTATTTGCCTGATGGATCAAAAGGGGAGCAGGCTCGGAAAACTGAGCAATTCATACAGATGCTCCAAAATACACTTTCCATCCCTATTGAGGCATTTGATGAACGTTATTCTTCATTTTCGACCCAAAGTGACCCTCATGCCGGTGCTGCCTGTGCCCTATTATCCTGTTGGCTTGAAAAAGAGTATTAATCAATATATTATATAAATGTCCATTTTTCTTCGAATTGCCTAAATAGTGGATTAGGGTGTAAAAATAAAACTTGACTTTTTTCAAAAAAAATTCAAAGTATTAAATCCGATCTTTGCTCTAACTGAACAGAATCTTCAATTTGAATCTATTTAAGAAACAATATCCTTACGTTTCGTCTACGTGAATCGTATGTATACTTTTTTACTCCTTGTCAATGTTCTGGTAGAACGAAGGTTAATCCTTCCCCATTTGCTCCAATGACCGATTACAGATCTTCTTCATCATCAACTTCCTCTGGTACCGCCGCGTCTACAAAACAAAAAAAAGTAAGCAGTATGACTGTTTCTCTGGAAAATCTTTTACAGGACCTCTTCCTAGTCCTCACTGAGAAAGAGTCTGGTGTCATCAAAAGGCGTTTTGCTCTTCTGGGTCAGCCGAAGCAGACACTGGAGAAGATTGGTCGTCAGTTCAAGGTGACGCGTGAGCGTATTCGGCAAATTGAGAGCATTGCCTTGGCGAAATTGCGACGCACTGTACGGACCACACGTTTGAATGATGTGAATGATATGGCAAAGGAGCTGCTTCGAGAGCATGGAGGAGTTCTTCTCGAAGATGCACTGCTCAGTGAGATGATTATGATGACGAAGGGAAATCAGGACACGGATGGTTCGATTTTACGTCTCTCCTTTTCCATTGATACGGAGATGTGTGCCGGAGGGCGTGGAGGATCGTATGCGCCGTTCTGGAGGCTTTCTGCTCTGGCTATGGAGGATATTTCTCTCATCACAGACACTGTGGTGAAGATTTTGAAAAAGCGTAAATCTTGCATGGGTGAAGAGAGTTTGGTCACTGCTGTGCAGGCAATGCAGCTCTTTAAAGATCGTGTGCCGAGTACGGAGCTCATTGCGAGCTGTCTGCGTATTGATGAACGTCTTCGTAGTATTGACGAAGGTTGGGGACTGACAGACTGGCGTTTTGTGCGTCCTCGCAGCATTCGTGACAAGGTAGAAATCATCCTCAAAAAAACCGGACATCCGCTTCACTTCATGGAAATCGCAAATCGCATTCGTGAGATGAAGTTCGACCACAAGAATGTGACAGTGCAGGCGGTTCATAACGAGCTGATTCGGTACGGACAGTTTGTGCTTGTTGGTCGCGGGCTCTATGCACTGCGTGAGTGGGGCTACGAACCAGGAACAGTTGCTGATGTCATCGAAAGCATCCTCAAGGAGAAGGGTCCTTTGAGTAAGAAAGAAATTATTGCCGAAGTAGCGAAGCAACGCACGGTGAAAGTGGGAACCATTTCACTCAATCTTCAGAAAATGCCCTTCTTCGTTCGTGTAGGACGTGCTGTCTATGCCTTTGACGACACAAAGAAGTAAGAGATCAGCGAGATCTATTTTGGCATGCTTCCTGTGTGCTGTTTTTGCAGTGCAGCTTACCAGCTGCAAATCTCCGGTTATGCAACAACGTTTTCCGGAGGGAGCTCTGGAAGTGCATGGTGTACTGCAGCGAGCAGAACTCTCTGCCGTACGGCGTGGTACGCATGTGTTATACCAGGATGGTGATATTGTGCTGTATGTGGAAAGTCCTACTATTGGACTGCAGGCGTATGAAGGGCAGGATATCTATTTGGTGGGTACAGTAGAGAAAAATGTAGATGACAGCGATGTACACGTACTTGTCGTGACGGAAGTGCGTGGTCAGAGTGATGCGGAAAAAGAATGGGTGATCCCTGCATTGTCTGTCACGTTTCACGCTCCATCTGCATGGGTACGACATGGTGATCGTTCACGTGTGTACTTTACAGAGTCCGGTTCATTTTTGCCGATTGTCGGGATTGATTCGAGTACTGATCCTCTTCCCTTCAGTGGTGATTTTCTTGTTGTGGATGGGATTCCTGCCGTACGTGTATTTCATGAGGAGCATGGTGGCCAACAAGTGTACATTGAACGTGAGAAGGATGGTCTGGTGGTGACATTGACCCAAGGTGGTGCAGAAGATGCTGCTGTACGTTCTGCATTTTTACGACTTCTTCGTACGATGGATATAGATGGAGGTGGTGTGAGCAATTCTCCGCGATTCAGTTCCGGAAGTTTGATGCCCTGTGGTGGACCACATGGACTCTTGTGTCCTGAAGGAGAATTTTGTGCCTTCTCTTCTCTTGGGGAAGAAACAGGAATTTGTATTCTTCAATCAACAACTTCTTCCTGAGAGCAAGGGGTTATTTCTTGACTTCCGATACATGCTCTTTCAAAGTAGGGGTGTACGTTCGTTTACCCCTTTCTGTTTATGTCTAAATCCTCTTCCATCACAACGACACCTCCCACAAAAACGTCTGACCATTCTGATGCACTCAAAGCAGCCATTGCTCATATTGAAAAACAATACGGTACGGGATCTATTATCACTATGGGTGATAGCAGTCGGAGCATGTCCATCCCCAAATTTTCCTCAGGCTCTCTTTCCCTTGATATTGCTTTGGGTGGCGGCATCCCTCGCGGGCGTATTATCGAAGTATTCGGGCCGGAATCTTCCGGAAAGACGACACTGGCACTGCATGCGATTGCCGAAGTGCAACGTTTGGGTGGAAAGGCAGCGTTCATTGATGCCGAGCATGCCCTTGATGTGCAATATGCCAAACGCATTGGTGTCGATATTGATTCACTTCTGGTTTCCCAACCTGACACCGGCGAGCAGGCACTCGAAATTGTCGAGACGCTGGTTCGGTCTGGCGGAGTGGATATCATTGTTGTCGATAGTGTTGCTGCGCTGACGCCGCGTGCGGAGATTGAAGGAATGATGGGTGATAGTCACATGGGATTGCAGGCGCGTCTCATGAGCCAGGCTTTACGTAAATTGACTGCTATTGTCAATAAAACACAGTGTTCGGTTATTTTTATTAATCAGATTCGTATGAAAATAGGTGTCATGTTTGGCAATCCTGAAACGACGACGGGGGGAAATGCTCTCAAATTCTATTCTTCCCTTCGGTTAGATGTACGTCGTATTGAGAAAATACTGGATAAGAGTGATAGTGGTGACGGACAGAATATTGTCGGTAATCGTACGCGGGTAAAAGTCGTCAAAAACAAAGTTGCTCCACCATTCCGACAGGCGGAATTTGACATTCTCTATAATCAGGGAATCAGTCGATCAGGAGATATGCTCGATCTTGGTGTACGATACGGTATCGTCAAACGTTCAGGCAGTTATTACCAATATGGAGAGGAGAACTTGGGACAAGGGCGTGAACAGGCACGAAGTTTTCTTGAAGAGCATGGCAAGATTGCCAAAGAGCTGGAAGTGAAGATACGCAAGGAAGCGAAGATAGGGTAGACTGTGCTTCCCATGGTGACGGCACAGCTTCCTACATTGGACACTCCTCCACACTCTCTCGAAGCAGAGCGCACGGTTCTTGGTGCGCTGCTTGTGGATCCAGAAGCAGTGATCCGTCTATCGGACTTTCTACAACCGGAAGATTTTTACGATCCGAAGTATCGTCTTGTATTTCAAGCGATCATGGATCTCTACCAGAACCATGAGCTCATCGACTTTGTCACGATTGCTGATCGATTGCAGGATCAGGAACAGATTGAGCAAATTGGAGGAAGTGCATTTTTAGCCGAATTGGCTTCGGAAGTTCCGACCGCATCACACGTGTATCAGTATGGACAGATTGTGAAGCAGAAGGCAGTGCATCGTCGGATTATTGAAGCAGGACGGAAGATTATCGGTCATGGATACACACTGGATGTTCCTGTGCTGGAACTGCTTGATCAGGTGGAGCGGGAAGTTTTTCAGGTCACCAATACGTTTCTGAAAGAGAAGTTCGTGCATATTCGTGATATTCTTTCTGAGCGTTATGAGCGTTTTGCGGAGATGCATGAGGCGGAGGACAAAGACGCTATAAAAGGTGTTTCAACAGGATTTTACTCGCTTGATATGAAGCTTTCAGGGTTGCAGCCGAGTGATCTCATTATTGTTGCGGCGCGTCCAAGTATGGGAAAAACGAGTTTGGCACTCAATATTGCGCAGAATGCCGCCACTCGCTTTGGGAAATCCATAGGCGTTTTCTCGTTGGAGATGAGTAAGGAGCAACTGGTGGATCGTTTGTTTTCCTCCATGCTTGGTGTGGATTCCTGGAAGCTGCAGCGCGGAAAACTTGATGATGGCGATTTCCAGAATATGGGTTCGATTATGGATGAACTTGGGAAAGCCAATATATATATAGATGATGCGGTTTCTTCATCCATGACTGAACTGCGCACAAAGGCGCGCCGTTTGCAGATGGAGCATGGTCTTGATCTCATTATTGTGGACTACATTCAACTACTTAGCACAGGCAATGTGCGTTACGCAGGAAACCGCGTACAGGAAATTTCCGAAATATCCCGTTCACTCAAGCAGATTGCCCGTGAGCTGCATGTGCCTATTCTAGCACTGTCACAACTTTCTCGTGCTGTCGAAAATCGTCCGGGGAACATTCCCACGCTCTCCGACTTACGTGATTCTGGTTCCATTGAACAGGATGCCGATATCGTTCTTATGATGTATCGTGAGGATTACTATGATGAAGACAGTGATCGTCCGGGAATGACTGATATTTACATTCGTAAGCATAGAAACGGGCCTACCGGAAGAGTAGAGCTCCTCTTTAAGAAGGAACAAATGCGGTTTTTTGATATTGATAAAGTGCATAGTGCCGATGGGGCACTGTAGTGTATGCTCATCCCCTCTTCCTCTTCCCTCTGTCATGATTGTTCCTCGTCCGGATGTACCGCTGCTGTTCATTCTGGGGTATGCCCTTTTTGCATTCCTTTTTGGGCTTTTGGCTACTCCGTGGTTCATTCGTTTTCTCCGCCGCAACCGTTTGGGAAAACAACTTCGCGTTGAAACGGTGGATGGGCGTGAGCCAACAGTGTTTCGAAAATACCATAAGCATAAATTTGGGACTCCTACCATGGGCGGTGTACTGATATGGAGTTCTATTCTTGTGACCATCCTCTTTTCACGGGTGCTCTCCTTCTTTGGGTTTGTGGATCATTCCCTTTTGCAGCGTGGAGAAGTCTACCTTCCTCTTTTTACACTCATCACGATGGCGATTTTGGGAAGTCTGGACGACTATTTGAATATCCTCGGTGTGGGCGCGAAAAAGGGGTTGGATGTGCTCCCTAAAATTTCTTCACTTCTTCTCATTGCCGTTGTTGGTGCATTCTGGTTCTACTTGAAGTTGGGGTATGATCAGATTTACATTCCTTTCTGGGGAGATGTGCGCGTTGGTTGGTGGTATATACCTATTTTCATGTTTGTGCTCATTGGAACGGCGAATGCTTCAAATGTGACGGATGGTTTAGATGGGCTCCTCAGCGGACTGCTTGTCGTTGCATTCGGTGCGTTTGGTGTTCTGGCCTATATTCATGGTTTTTCGGTGCTTGCTGCCTTCTGTGCGGTGTGTGTAGGGGCTATTGCCGCGTTTCTTTGGAACAATGTTCCTCCTGCACTATTTTTTATGGGAGATTCCGGTTCACTTCCTCTTGGAGGTATGTTGGCGGTCATTGCATTTATGACGGATACAGTAGTGATTTTGCCACTCATTGCGTTTGTTCTGGTCGTTGAAATGCTCTCGGTCATTATCCAGCTCACGAGCAAGAAGTTTCGTGGCGGAAAGAAAGTTTTCAAGGCAGCGCCTATCCATCACCACTTTGAAGCCCTTGACTGGGGCGAATCCAAAGTGACCATGCGTCTTTGGATCATCGGCGCCTTCTTTGCCTTTTTGGGAGTGATCGTGGGGGTGATGGGATAAGTTGATTTTTTTTGTTCCCACCTTTACGATGTTTCCGTGATTCGCGTGGCCATTAACGGGTACGGGCGGATTGGGAGAAATGTACATAGGCAATTACTCCAGCGGTTTCCTGGCGAGGTAGAAGTGGTAGCAATCAATGCGTCATCTGATGCAGAAATGCGCGCATATTTGTTGAAGTATGATTCTCTACACGGTCGTTTCACCCTTGATGTGCAGGTGGAGGGCGAAGATATTCTTGTTGATGGAAAGCTGGTGCATGTTGTCTGTGAACCGGATCCTGGCAAATGTCCTTGGAAGGAATTGAATATTGATATTGTCGTGGAATCCACGGGGAAGTTTACACGCGAGGAAACGGTACGTCCCCATCTCCATGCTGGGGCAAAACGCGTGATTGTGACGGCACCAATGAAAGACGACACGCCTATGATTGTTCTTGGTGTGAATGATGAGATCTTGCAGGCGGATATGGAGATTGTCTCCAATGCATCCTGTACAACGAACTGCATTGCTCCCGTGGTCAGCGTTCTTGATAAAGCATTTCGCGTGGAACATCTTCTTGTGAGCTCTGTTCATGCATATACCGCTTCGCAGAATCTGCTGGATAACAAGTCGCAGGAAGGAGGTGAATTGCGTCGAGCTAGGGCTGCCACGCTTTCCATGATTCCCACCAAGACTGGAGCGGTGAAGGCTTGTGCAAAGATTTTTCCGCATCTCAAAGGGAAAATGGACGGTATGGCATTTCGTGTTCCTGTGCCGACGGTGAGTTGTTCGTACATGGCATTTGCATTCAAACATGCGGTAACGGTCGACAGTATTCATGCAGTCTTGCGCGAGGCAACGAGTGATGAACGCATGGGTGGCATTCTCTCTCTTTCCGAAGATCAGTGTGTGTCGATTGATTTTCAGACAGATCCACACTCGTCTATTGTCGATGTTCCCTCTACGAAAGTGGTTAATGACCATGCCGCACAAGTGTTGGCCTGGTACGACAATGAATGGGGATACGCCATGCGAGTGACAGAACTGGTTCTTCGCATCGGTTACTTCATTTCCTCATCTCATGAATCCCAATTTTCTCGAGCAAAAGCCAATGTTGCTTCGTAAGCACCTTGCTTCGAGTAGTGCATCAGAGGATCTGCAGAAGGTTCTTCTTTGTCTTGCGAGAGTATCTCATGCTATTGCCCGATCTATACAAACTGCTGATACCGGAGGTGCCGGTTCGACGAATCAGTTTGGTGAGCAGCAGCTGGCATTTGATATTCTGAGCGATAACATAATTCAGAACCATTTGCAGCAGTGTGGAGTGGTAGCGCAATGTGCTTCGGAAGAGCAGGACGACTTTGTGACACTCACAGATACTGCTCCGTATACCGTAGTTTATGATCCATTGGACGGATCATCTTTATTTGACGTGAACTTCACCATTGGTTCTATTTTTGGTGTGTATCAGGGTAAAGAAGTGCTTGGTAAGTCACCTCGTGATCAAGTAGCTGCTGCGTATGCGGTGTACGGGCCGCGCACCTTATTTATTTTTTCTATGGGAAGCGGTGTGTGTGAGTGCTCTTTCACCGAGGAAGGAGAGCCTATCGTGTTACGAAAGTACTCCCCTCTTCACGGTGAGGCGAAGAATTACAGTCCAGGCAATCTCCGTGCGATTACCGATAATGCCGCGTACCGTGCCGTTATCCAGGATTGGCTGGAGCGTACACTGACACTTCGATACTCCGGTTGTATGGTTGCGGATATTCACCACCTGCTCGTAAAAGGTCAGGGGGTATTCGCTAATGTCGGTGGAAACACATATCCCAATGGCAAATTGCGTATTCTTTACGAATGTGGACCTTTTGCCTACCTGGTGGAGCAACTGGGCGGGAGTGCAAGTACAGGAGAGAAATCCATTTTAGATGTGACGATCACGTCCATCGATCAGCGCACGCCAATTATTGCCGGATCGAAAAGCGAGGTGGAACGGGTTTGTGGGAAGTTGAAGGGATAGGTATTCAATCCCAATATGGTTGTCCTTCTATGACTTTCGCAAGTGCGTCTTCAAATAATGTGGGCTGTCGTGGTTCCAAGGCACCGCCGATTTTCCAGATGCGTCTTGCGGATTTGTAGGAGCAGACCGGTGAAAATTTCCTCTTACGCATGCGAACCTCCTCCTTTTTCCCCTGCTGAGGCATTGGAAGAGATTTTAATTTTCCGTTACGACTCCATTCTACTTTGCCGATAATTGTTTTACTTTCCGGATCAACGTACACGAGATCCTCATTGTGATATTGCACAGCGGTATCGTTCATAGGTGTTTCGAGAAATGCGGAGGGTGAGTGGGGTGCTTTTCTGCGGATGGCGGAGGTGGAGGCGGAAGAGTGGGTTCTCTTGGTATGAATGTTTGCTCATCTCTTTTCTTCAGAACAATTGGTGGCAGCTGCGTTATTTCCATTGGTTCCTCCTTCCACTTGCAGAATGATTCAAATGTTACAAAAAGACTGCCAAAGAGTGCAATGTAAATGCCAAAACGTACTTCTAATCGGGAGAATTCGAAGGTAAATTTCGTGAGGACAGAGAGAGCGGCCAGAATCAGAATGCTCCCCAGGGCTGCAGCGAACAGTCTGAGGAGGTCTTTCTGTGGTACTTGATAAGAGTTGGTCGCAAGAGGAATGAAGATAATGGCGAGAATACCGCAATTGAGAAGGAGGACACTCCAGCCAATGTAGGCAGTGTAGAATTGGAGCCCGGAGTAGCTGATGAATTCGCCCCCTATCCATTCTCCAGATATCCACGGCAGGAGGACTCCTACAATACTGATTATTGCTGCGGCGTTGAGCATGCGCTCCCCGATATCCAGTTGACGGATCTGTCGTAGGAAAGATGTTTTCATAAGCTCAGGTACAATACCACAGAATGCGTATGAATGCACTTCTCGTTGATGTTCGTGAGGCGGTTGCATCCTTTCCCACAGGAAAAGGTATGTGGGTGAAGCACGTTGTATCCGCATGTGTGAAGAAAGGTATTCCCCTCCTTCTCCTTACGGATAGTCCCGTGCCTGAATGCTGGCATACGGATACTGTGCATGTGCGGCAGTTTTGTCGTAGTATGTTCTGGCATGTTTCCGTATGGAACTTTCTGCGTTATCAACCAGTAGAAACTGTCTATATCAGTCCAACGAGCTACATTATTCCGGCATGTGTTCCGAGTCATATCCGTTCCATTCCTGTGGTACATGATCTCATTGCGTTTCGCAGTGAACCGCATAGCAGGAGAGCACAGTGGATTGAGCGGCTGCTTCTCAGGCGATGTCTGCGAAATGCATATTGTATTTGTACAGTGAGTGAATCCACAAAGAGAGACCTCCTTGAAAAGTGTCCTTTTGTTCAGGAGAAGAAGGTTATGGTTGTGGGAGCAGGACCCACAGTAAGCCTGCGGGCGGCCCCTCCCCTTACACCACGACTGCAGGGAGAGGGAAAAGCAAGGATTCTTTGTATTGGCACACTGTGTCCACGGAAGAATCAGTTGCGGCTGATTGAAGCCTTCTCTCAACTTGATACTGATGTGGAACTGATCCTTGTTGGCGGTCGCGGGTGGAGTGACTCGGCTATCGTGCGTGCAGCGCAGGAAACGCCTCGTGTACGGTGGATGGGATACGTGTCTATGAAAGAGATGCAGGAATTGCTTCAGTCAAGCACTCTACTAGCATTTCCTTCCCTATATGAGGGGTTTGGCTTTCCTGTACTTGATGCATTTGTCTGCAGTGTTCCTGTGCTCACCTCTGAACGTGGCAGCCTGAGAGAGATTGCCGGTGATGCGGCATTGGTCGTTGATCCGGAGGATGTGTCATCTATCCGGCATGGTTTGGCAGTGCTCCTGTCTGATGGGCGATTGCGCGAAACACTCGTACAAAAAGGCCGGGAGCGCGCAACACAATTTTCCTGGGAACGCACCGTTGAGAAAATCTGTGAATCGAGTACGCTTTCCATATGACGATGTACCGATGCGTTGGCCTGACCGTGAAGTCCGATTTCGATAAGAAGGATGCGGTTATCCAGGATGTTTTGGGTGTTCTCTGTCCATTGGGTATTGAGGTGAGAGTGGATGCGGAGCGTATGGAAGGTCTTTCTTGTGCGAAGGAGTACGCTGCATTACGTACAAATGAGAGAATCGATCTCCTCCTCGTGATTGGCGGAGATGGGACAATCCTTCGTGCCGTGCGTGAACTTACGGATTTTACCGTTCCCATTGTGAGCATTGATCGTGGTTCTGTGGGATTCTTAACAGAAATTCATAGTGATGATGTGAAGCAGGCTCTTCCTGCTCTGTTGAATGGGGAGGGAGCATTGGATGAGCGTGCTTTGCTTCATGTGACAGTGCATCGTGGAAAAGAAGTGCTTTTTAACGGGCATGTGCTGAACGATGCGGTCATTTCCCAGGGTGCCATTGCACGATTGGTTGACCTGTCTACAACCGTTGAGGGGGAACATCTCACGACGTTTCACGCAGATGGGATCATTATATCCACACCTACAGGATCAACAGCGTACTCTCTCGCTGCCGGAGGTCCTATTGTGCATCCACAACTTACCGCCACGATTTTGACCCCACTGAATCCGCATAGTTTTAGTCAAAAACCTCTTGTGATTCCTGGGAAGCAGAAAGTGGTTGTTGAGGTTCTGCCTCGTCCTAACCGGTTTATGGATATACAACTGAGTTTGACGCTTGATGGACAGACATATCTGGCTTTGGAAAATGAGGACCGTGTCATGACATGGATGAATGGAACCACGGTGAAATTTCTTCGTCACAAAAAGGATATGTTCTTTGCCACGCTTCGTTCTAAGTTGAAATGGGGCGAGAGGCTGGAGGATTAGTTGAGCCAAATAGTAGTGCTTTCGTCATAACCTCGCGTACCCGTTCTTCTTCATTTAGTTGAATTGTCAGGATGCGGGCAACTGTCATGTGTTTGGTGGCAACGATGGGAATTTGATATTGTGCAAAAAAGTGTAGGAGCGCGTCGCGTGTTTCTATGGCAGAGAATCCAATAACTGTACGCATAATAGGATTCTTCTTCATACGCTTTTCAATGTATTCGATTGCGTACCCTTTTGGATCGACAATAGTGAGTATATCTGTGTCTTCCACCCACCGTGTTGCTCGATAATTAGGAAG
This sequence comes from Candidatus Peregrinibacteria bacterium CG10_big_fil_rev_8_21_14_0_10_49_16, assembly GCA_002772605.1. Classification (GTDB taxonomy): domain Bacteria; phylum Patescibacteriota; class Gracilibacteria; order Peribacterales; family Peribacteraceae; genus 2-02-FULL-49-16. The sequence goes on along the minus strand of PFDS01000041.1, from coordinate 12,990 downwards.
AATGTCGGTGAGCTGGTGATCATTAACATGGAGAGGGATCTCGTAGAGACGGGCAACATCTTCCACTTCCGCGCGTACGTAGTCGAGCCAACCATCAACGTGTGCGTTGTAGTCCGTGGGTTTTTCCAGGAAAGTGTGCATGCCGGTCTCCTCTGGTCTGAGGATTGTAAAGTCGCATCCATGAATGTCATTCCGCGGCATATCAATACATTTTACTTTCTTTGTTTTATATTGTCAATTTTTGCCTTTGATCACTTCTGCATTCAATAATGTATCCAACGCAATAAGGGTTTTTTTGTGCTTGTACGAGGAGTGTACTGAGCAGATCTGTACCATGAGGTCCTGCAAACAGTGCTTCGTGCGGTTCGTAGTCGATGACGTCGGAATCGAGTTCTTCGTTGTCTGGGATGTAGGGCGGATTGGAAACGAGGAGAAATGGTTCTGGAAGATCTGCAATAGGCTCCAGAAGATTTCCCTGTCGGAAATCAATACGGTGAGTAACATCGTGTCTCTGTGCATTCTCCTTCGCGACTTCCAGTGCATCTGGACTGATATCTGTGGCGATGATGTGGAGATGTGGACATTCGCACGCCAAGGTAACAGCGATACAGCCTGATCCTGTTCCAATGTCGACAATGGTTCGAGGCATCGCCTGTGACCAGAGCTTTGTTATACTGACAATATCGGGGTCAATGGTGCAGATATCAAAAACTATGTCTGTTTTTTCAGAGGGCGATAAGGGAATTTTTGGTAGTTTTTGAGGCTGCTTTTCCTCTGAAAAAACAGACATAGTTTTTGTAATGGTTTGTATGAGTTTTTCTGTGCAAGGTCGTGGGATGAGGACAGAAGGATTGATGTGAAAAGTGCGATTGTAGAACGCTTTCTCTCCGGTGATGTAGGCGATTGGTTCCCCCCTGATTCGTCGCTGTATCCATTTTGAGAGTGTGGTTTTCTGATCAGGACTTAGGGAATATTCCGGGTGTGCGAGAATCCATGTCCGGTTTTTCTGTAGGAGATGTGCGAGGAGCACCTCTCTGTCTTCTCTTGCAATGTTTCCTTGCTTGACCGCTTGTTCTACTTGCATTGCTGTATGATACAGTACATGTTGCGTGTGGGAATCGATTGCCGGTTTGCGCATACGAAGAGTGGTCTGGGCTGCTACACGCGTGAGTTGGTACAGGCGCTACTTCAGCGTAACGATCCTATTACCTACACCCTGTTTACTCGATTTGATGATGAAGACTGGCTTCATTCCCTACAGCCTCATATCTATAACTTACAATCTACTCCCTATCCTCACTATTCTTTTTCGGAACAACTGCTTCTTCCTGGCGCCATTCGCCATGCGCATATCGATCTCTACTTTGCACCGCACTTCAATGTTCCCCTCCTCTGCCCGGTGCCGTTTGTCGTAACGATTCACGATCTCACGCTTCACCGTTTTCCTAATGAGGCATCCATGTTTCGACGGACTGCCTATCGCAGAGTGATGCAACACGCAGTTTCGAAAGCGAAAAAGATTATTGCAGTCAGTCAGACGGTTGCCGATGACATCGTACACATGTATGGCAATGATGTACGACAGAAGATCTCTATTATTCACGAGGCCGTCGGTTCGCAATTCGTGCCGCAGCCGGAGCATATGCAGCGATCTGTACGTCAGAAGTATAACTTACAGAAGCCGTTTTTTCTCTATGTTGGTAACGCGAAGGAGCACAAGAATGTCCCCCTTCTCCTTGAAGGATTTTGTGCATCTCATCTGGCAGATACGGAACTTGTGCTTGTCATCGGGGAAGGATCCGGTCCTGATTCGTTGCCACCTCATGTGCGCGTTCTTCGCTCCGTGCCAACTGCAGATGTGGCAGCACTCTATTCAACAGCCCGAGCATTTGTCACGGCAACATCCTACGAAGGTTTCGGATTACCTATTGCGGAAGCACTTGCATGTGCTTGTCCCATTATTGCGCCACGAGTAGGGGCGCTTCCGGAGATTCTCGGTTCCCGCGGTCGGTTCATTGAGCTAACCAAGGAATCTCTTGTGGATGCACTGCACTGTCCTCCTCCCCCATCGGTGGATCGGTGGAAGCGGGGGTGGGAGGCAGTTGCGGAAGAAACAGTGTGTTGCTTGTGCTAGTCGTGAATATTGAGAATAGCAATGTCCGGGTATGTAGTGATGGCCTCACCTGTGGCATTGGATAGTTGTATGGTGACTGTTTCGATTGGTTCTGATCCGGCATTACTATCCGTTTTTGTGAGCACTGAGAATGATTTTTTAATTTCACCATCCTTGAACTTCATGGTGCCGGACGTTTCGGAATAGTCAGAACCAGGACTTGCCGACCCTGCACTCGTGGCGTAATCCACAGTAACATCACCTTTTCCGCCACTAAGCCGGAAGATAATAATGTCTGCTCTCTCCCCTTCCTGAATGTCGTAGTCTGCTTCTTCGAATTTGAACTTTCCAGCGGTGTATTCACTTGCTTCATCATCAACGATGATGAATGAAGATTTCGTGAGGATTTTTCCATTGTCTCGTATATAGAGGAATGCAGACAGATTTCCTCCGATGGTATCATCGTCCACCACAGTAATGGGGAATGTTTTCTCCTTTTCCCCTGCTGCAAATTCCAGCGTGCCTTTTGCATCTTTGAAATTTTTTCCTTCAACGGCAGTACTGTTGCTCGTATCGTACGTGACTGTTGCTGCTTCGGTACCATTGTCTGTGCGTAGCACGGTGACGTAGGCGGTCCCTCCGGATTCTGCGAATCCATACTCCAACGCACTGAATGCGAATGTTCCTTGAGAACTTTTTCCGTCCAGTACGACATTTGTTCCCAATGGATCTTCATCATCGAGAATGGTAACTGCTATGCGCTCTATGGTACCGATAGTTGCATTTGTATCAGGATTCTTCAAGGTAATGTAGAAGGTTTCGCTTCCTTCATTCAGTTCATCGTCTTTAATGTAGATGGTAAGCATTTGGCTATCTTCATCTTTATCAAAGGAAAGTGTGCCGTGACCCGCAAGGAAATCACTGTTCTCTTTAGCGGTGGCGCTCTCTGTGTGGTACTCCACTGTCGTTGCAGGCAGTTGTCCGGTACGTGCAATAATCATGGAAATTTCTTGCCCTTTTTCCGGGATGTTGAGAGCTTCCTTTGTGAAGGAAATGGTCGTTTCTGCAATAATGTTGGCTGTCAGATTAGAAGAACTACTTGTACTGGATGAAGAACGTGCACGCGTTGATCGGGAGCTGTCTTGATCTGCGACAGTCGTATTCTGCGACACAACGAGTCCTCCATTCATAAACCGCTGAAACATCACGGCAACTTGTCCGCGCGTCACAAAGTCATTTGGGCGAAATGTGCCGTCATCGTGTCCCGTAATAACCCCTTTATTGTAGAGTTCACCAATTGCTGCATCGAAGTATGCACCTGTCGGGACATCCGGAAATAGTGCGGATCCGAGGAGTGATGAACCGTGAACGGTAGCGGCCCCGATGGCGAAACCGAAGCCAAGGAAAAAGAGTGAGTGTGTAATTTTCATATACGATAGGATGCAACGCATGGCCACAAGAATGCAATAGACAATATTGGTATTTCCTAGAAAAACTCTTGTTTTAGGGCTTGGGACGTCGCTCGTAAGCGACGTCCCTTGCTCTTTTTGCGAATATTTGTACACTTTGCGCATGCTTATGCTCCGCTTGCAGCGAACTGGCAGAAACAGCATCCCGACCTATCGGGTTGTTGTTGCAGAGAAGAAATGGCCTGTGAAGGGTCGTTTTATTGAGATCCTCGGATACTATCTTCAGGATCGCAATCCATCTGTGTGGGAGATCAAAGAAGAGCGTGTGCGTCATTGGTTACAGCATGGCGCTGTACCGAGTGGCACGGTTGCGCGTTTGCTTGTGAAAGGAGGAGTACAGGAAGCGCAGAAGTATGTGAAAAAGTATGTTCACAGACGGAAGAGAAAAGGTGGTGATGAGGAGGCTGCTCCAGCTGGTGATGCTCCTGCATCTTAACTTTTTTCATCATGTCTGCATCACTTCCCGGTCTCGACTTCCTGACGTTTGTTCTCGAATCTCTTGTTGAAGATCGAGATCAGCTTTCCATAGAGGCCAGTCAAGACTCTTTGGGCATTCTGCTGAC
>PFDS01000041.1:0-8835 GCA_002772605.1 Candidatus Peregrinibacteria bacterium CG10_big_fil_rev_8_21_14_0_10_49_16 | reverse complement strand
ATGATTCGTGATCTTCTTGAGGGCGGCAGTATCATCGATATTGTCGCAACCATTATTGCACTGGGTATTATCTTTGCTTCAATACTCTCCCTTCTCTTCATTATCTGGGGAGGTATTACTTTCATTCTGTCTGCCGGGAATGACGAGAAGATTAAGAAAGCAATGCATACAATTCGCTATTCCATCATCGGTCTCGTTGTGTCGTTTCTCGCATTCTTCCTCGTCACATGGATTGCCCGTTTGCTCGATATTCCTTTTGATCTCAACTTCGCGACGATTGTCGCGCTCATGCAGGAAATTTTCCGGGCATTATAAGGTATTCCTTTTCTGTGATAGAGTTTTTTCACATTGCTCTTTTACAGAAAGCGAGGTGAGAAATGAAACTCTGTGGAATTGAATTTGGTCCGGTGCTCGGTGCATCGGGTGTGGAGGGATTCTTCGGTGAGGGATACTGGTTTCATGTGCCGCTGAAGCGTCTTGGTGTTCTGGATTTTTCCGGGATGACATTCACTGCAAAAACAGCGACGTTACTTGCCAATGAAGGGCATATGCCACTCACTGAGCGCTATACGCCACGGGAGTGGTTTCCGGAGTGCGTATGGATGAATCCGTGGACCGGAGATATGCTGAATGCAGTCGGTTTAAGTAACCCGGGCTTGCAGGCGTTACTCGATACCGGACAGTGGCAGGAGCGTACCGAGCCGTTCTGGATTTCTGTGATGGCTATCGGGAAGACTCTTGCAGAGCGTCTTGATGAAGTACGGCGGATTGTCGATATCCTCCTCGAGGCGAAAGAGCGGTTTGCCGCGCCATTTGGCGTACAGAAGAATCTGTCTTGTCCGAATACAGGGCATGCTCTCTCAGGTCTCGTTGGTGAATCCATTCAGACGCTGCACATTCTGCAGGCATTGGATGTGCCCGTAATGCCGAAGTACAGCGTTGTATCGACGCCGACAGAGGCAATGATGGAGCTGGAACAGCATCCGGCTTGCCATGCGATTTGCGTATCCAATACCTTTCGCACGGGATCTGCTAGCATTCCTTGGCATCGTGTTTTTGGTGGGTTCAAGTCCCCTCTTGCACGGTTTGGCGGCGGCGGACTCTCGGGTCCTCGCCTCCGTCCGCTGGTGTGTGACTGGATTGCTCGTTTACGCGATGCGGGATTCACGAAGCCGATCAATGGTGGCGGTGGCATTTTTCATCCGAGAGACGTCAACCAGTACCACCGTGCCGGCGCGTCATCCATTTTTGTCGGCTCGGTTGCGAGCCAACGTCCCTGGCAAGTACAACGCATTATCAGAAGAGCCTACGAGCTCGATTGGAGGTATCAATCATGACAACGTTCACGATGCGTCGGTTGGATGACATGCACTGTCACTTCCGGACCGGCGCTCTTCTGGAAGAAGTTCTGCCATGGACGGTGCGCTATGCCGGTCGGGCTATTGCCATGCCCAATACGCGGCCGCGCGCGATTCTCACGGCTGACGATGTTGTCTGGTATCGAGATCAGATTCTGCGCGTGCGGGATGCGATGCCGGTGCAGTATCCGTTCGAGCCGCTCATGACGATCGAGATCCGGGATAGCACAACACCGCAAATGGTCATGGATGCCTATCGTGTTGGTGCGGTTGCCGGAAAGGTGTATCCGCTTGGTGTGACGACGAACTCCGATGAAGGACTGCGAGACTTCTTCAGTACACAGATACAGGAGACGTTTCGCGCCATGCGGGGTATCGGCATGCTGCTCCTCATGCATGGAGAGCTGGACAAACCGCGTACACTCGTCACGAAGCGTGAACACGTATTTCTGCCTGTCCTTTGTCGGCTTGTGGATATGTTTCCAGACTTACGTATGGTCTTGGAGCATATTTCTACCAAGGAAGCTGTGGAGCTTGTGTGGGAATTCGGTCCGAATGTGGCCGCAACCATCACGGCGCATCATCTCTATCTGACGCTCAATGATGTGATCGGTGATGGTATCCGGCCGCACAATGGCTGCATGCCGATGCCGAAAGACTTTTCGGACCGTGATGCGCTCATTGAAGCAGCCATGAGCGGGAATCCGAAGTTCTTCCTCGGGTCCGACTCTGCACCTCATCCGCGCGAAAAGAAGGAATGCGCGCGTGGTGCATGTGGTGACTACACGGCACCACATCTTCCTGAGTTGCTTGCGACGAAGTTTGAGGAGCATGGAAAACTCAATCGTCTCGATGGTTTCGGGTCGCGCTTTGGTGCAGAGTTCTACGGTCTTCCACTCAATGAGGGGAAAATTACCCTCACACAAGAGACATGGTGTATTCCCGAGCAATGCGGAATGGTTGTTCCATTCCGGGCAGGCTTGCCGCTTCGGTGGCAGCTTGTGTAGTATTCCACCCGCAATCTACGGATTGCGGGTGGTGTTTCTAGAGCCACAAAATGTGTACAATACGCGGGAATGGGCGCATAGCTCAGTTGGTGTCGAGTCTGCCTGTGGCAGACGAGCAATGAAAGGAACTGCGATTGTCGCTCTACGTCTTCATCCGATATATGTTATACATATGGGCGCATAGCTCAGTTGGTCTAGAGCGACTGGTTTACACCCAGTAGGTCGGGGGTTCGACTCCCTCTGCGCCCACCACCATTCCTCCTTGCCCTGAGCACAGCGAATGGGTACCCTATTTCTACTCTATGAGTTCATTACTTGCCATTCTCCAGATTCTTTCGAGCGTTTTGCTCTGTTTTTGTATTCTCATACAGCAGCGCACATCCGGACTTTCCGCTGTTTTCGGCGGGAGTGGAGAGACACTTGTGGTGCAGCGGCGCGGAGCGGAAAAGGTGCTCTTTCAGGCGACGGTGGCCCTTTGTGCCCTGTTCTTTGTGTTGGCAGTGGCACAGTGGTACATCTTCTAAAATTTCTTAAGAGATGCAGTCTTTCGGTCATCGTATTCGACGGTCACTGCGATCGCAGCATATGCTGCTTCTCCTCTTTCTTATTGCCTTTTTTGGTAGTACTTTCGTTCTCGCCCGGAGGTTTTACCACGAGCATACTATCCTTGTCCCTAAAGCTGGAGGAACGTACATTGAGGGAGCCATTGGATCTTTTCGCCCTCTCAATCCATGGTTTATTGTGGAGAATGATGTGAATCGCGATATGGTATCGTTGATTTTTTCCGGACTGCTGCGCTACAACCCACACACGAAGAATGTTGAGGAGGATCTCGCAACCTTAACAGTATCTTCTGACAGGAAAGTGTACACAGTCACGCTGAAAGATAATCTCTTCTGGCATGACTCTTCAGAAGAAGATCCGCATCCTGTGACGTCAGATGATGTCTTGTTCACATTCAAGACTATTCAAGATCCCGCGTTTCCAAATACGCTCTTGCAGCGGAATTTTCGTGGCGTGACGGTCGAACAGGTTGATGAAAAAACAGTGCAGTTTCGTCTGGAGGAGCCATACTACTTTTTTCCGAGTAATCTCACTCTTGGTCTTCTTCCTCGCCGTTCATTTGCGGGAGTACCTATTGCACGTTTGGTGGAAGCGTTGAGTTTTGGTTTTCAACCCGTAGGAACTGGTCCGTACCGTTTCAAGAGTCTGGTACAGACCGATTTGAGCACTGAAATTACACTGGAACGTTTTGCATTTCAGAAAACTTCCACTCATCATCTGGAACAGATTGTCTTTCGTATCTTTCCCAATTTTCCCAGTCTTCTTTCGGATGTCGGAAATCTTGATGGTATTCGGCTTGTACCGCGAAGAGAGGATGGGGAGTTTGTCAGCCCCAACCGCTTTGATGTTCTGACATACAGTTTGCCTCAATACACAGCACTCTTCTTCAATCTTGACCGTGAAGTACTGCGCGATCCTCATTTACGATTAGGGTTGCAACTAGGAACTGACAAAACGGAGATTGCAGAGCTTGCCCATTCCCCTCTCATTGTGGATACGCCATTTCTGGAATTGGATACATCGGATTGGCGATACCAATTTGATGCGGATGCTGCGCAGGGAGCACTCTTTGATTCGGAGTGGTACTTTCCTGAAAAACTGCGCTTGCAGCGATTGTTGGAACAACGTGAAGCGAATAGTGTTGGCGTCCTGCAAGTATCACCCGTGGTTCTTCTTGAGACAGGTGCAGTATTGACGGTGACAGGTGCGTATCTTCATGAGAAAGATACTGAGCTCACACTCAATGGACTTGCGGTTACATCTCTCGGAACGGGCAGTTGGATCGTTGGTCTTCCCACACATGGCGGCACTGGGAGTATCACCTTGGGAACAAATCTTCTCCGATTGCGACAGGGTGAATCTATCGTGGATTCTTTTTACGTTTGGCGTACGACTGATACACGTGCATACCGTCGTGCAAGTACAGAACAGCAACTGATTACGGAATTTCTGGAAGCACGCACGTCTACAGGGATGCACATGACTGCTCTGGATTTCTTTTTGGAAGACGGCTTTCTCCGTCGACGTGACAAAGGTGATGCACTGGGGACACGTATGAATAAGCAGGGAGAGGTATTGCGTCTGACACTTCTCACAAGTTCTTCTCCTGCTGTCTATCAGGAGATTGCAACAGTAGTACAAACGCAATGGAAGGCATTGGGTGTGTATCTTGATGTCGACGTACCTGAAACACAGAAGGAATTTGAAGAACGTTTGCTTGCACGAGACTATGATGTGGTTTTGTTCGGGCAGTCTCTCCTGGATAACTTAGACACGTATCCGTACTGGCATAGCAGTGCTGCACAACGGCTCACGGGAAATCGAAGTGATTTACGTTTGGATGCGTACAATTTGTCACAGTATACTTCTTTCGAAGTAGATGCTCTTCTGGAACTCATTCGTTCACCTACCACAACGCAGGAGCGCGAAGAAGCGTTGCGGGAATTGCGTGATGCATTGCGTAAAGATGTTCCTGCAATTTTCCTCTATTCACCGGAGTATGCCTATGCCTATCGTCGCGACGTGAAGGGTATTGATTTTGGCACGCCTGCTCTCCATTCTGATCGCTTCTTGACGGTGTCGCAGTGGTTTTTAAAACAAGAACACATCTTCCGTAGCGGAAGTAGTTGGTGGTCGTTTTTTCCGTGGTTATTTTCCTTATTCTCGTAGGAGAGGCGTACTCAGTATGTTGTAAGGAAGCACATGGATGACCATAGTCTTTTCTTCTAGTGGAAGAACTTTTACTGTTTTTACTCCTGCAGTAAAGTCGAGTGTAGACAGGACCGTGGGTTCAATGGTCATCTTTCCGTATCCTGGTCGTAGTTGGATTTCGGTATCGAGCTCGGGATGTTCTACAGTGTTTCCCTGCATGTCGATCAGTGTGAGTGTAAGCTTTTCCCATGTGTTTGGGATAAATTTCCCGTCGTGCTGCATGATAATTCCCGAGACAGGCATCGTCGTTGCGGGCGCCTTTTCTTGTAGTCCGGTCACGACTGTGTCTGTTACTCCCACTTGTGCTGTCAATTGTTTCTCAACGACTCTCTGGTGAGAGAGACGTTTGAGGCGTCGCTCCTCTCTGCGTGCCAGAATGTGTTCCACAACTGTGAGCTTTGGTTCTTCCAGGGTAGGCTCTATGTTCACGGCCACCTGGGGAACTGCTTCACTCACTGCCGGATAATTTGCTTGCACGTAGAGCATGGGATGTATGGTGTGCGTGAATCCGCGTTCCTGGTAGAGTCCGCTGTTGATTGCTTGTGAGAATGTGAGGTCGTGCTTCTGAGCTTCGGACGCACTAAATGGCCAGTAGGGATGCCATGGTGCAGAGTCGCGATCAATCTGGAAGTGCAGATGCGGTCCTGTTGCAAATCCGGTCATACCGGAGAGACCGATTTTCTGTCCCTTTGAGACAGTTGCACCTTCGGCCACAGAGAATTCACTGAGGTGTGCGTATACAGAATAGAGTACTGTTTCTTGTGATGGATCGTTTGGATCGGGCGCATGTGGATGGCGAATCACAATATGCTTTCCGTATCCGCTATCTGTTTCGACTGTGGTGACAATGCCGTTAGCGATACTGACAATGGGGGTGCCGGTAGGTACGCGGATGTCGACGCCGGGATGGCTGCCATCCCCTTCTCCACCTGTTTTATAGGATCCCATGTGGCCAATGGAATAGGCATCATGCTGGTGTGTGTGTCCCTCATAGCCTTTCTGCTGTTCAATACTGTCATACCATGGAAGTGGTTTTTGCAACTCTTCCGGAACGTCTATGTATGATGCCGGGAGTGCACCGTGCCAATTCTCATATGCAGGAATGGATGCGACTGGGGGCACCGTACCGGTGTACGTAATGAGGTGGTCGTCGTATTGTTGACCCCATACTGCATGCCAGAATGTGTACCAGCCGTATTGGCCTGCCATATTTCCTGCTATGAATGCGAAGAGAGAAAGGGAAGCAATCCAAAATGAGGATTTCTGTTTGAGATACTTTGCCGTGTACGATCCTCCCTTTTTGTTGTACAGGTGGGATTTTTTGAAGTTCTTTTTCTGTGATAATTTGTGTGAGGACATGGAGAATGAAGGAGTGTGTGTTTGTATTTTTTCCTAGTAATATAATAGCATTTTTCTTAATTTTGGTCAATGAGTGAATCTATAGAATTACGGCTTACAGATGTTAAAAAAATGCGTTCTGCGGGCATATCCCTTGCACGGACTCTCTACACATTTCCGCTGACTATTCTCCTCACAGGAGAACTTGGGGTGGGAAAAACAACGTTTATGCAAGGATTTGCCGAGGGTTTGGGGATTTTGGATGTCATCACCAGTCCCACATTTGCCTTGGAACAACGCTATATGTTCCCATGGAAAGGGGAAGAGCTCGAATGCATGCATCTCGACTTCTATCGTCTGCCCCAAGACGAAGTGGAAGGAGTCCTCTCTTCCACAGAGACGTGTACGGGTATTCGCTGTATTGAGTGGGCAGATCGCTTGCCGTGTTCTTGGACAGACTCCCATATAGATATCCATATTAATGATTCGTGCTCAAAAGAACGCAAGGTTACCGTGCGTTTTAGTGATGTTTTGTTCCCTACGCGTGAACAAGTGGATGCATGGAGGGCTGAGGTATTGTTGCCGGATCATATTCAGAAGCACTGTGACAAAGTCGGGGAACTTGCAGAGCGCATTGGTCGGTATCTTGCGCAGCAGGGGCAGTGTGTCCGGCCACTGCTACTACGGCGTGCTGGAGAATTGCATGACCTCCTTCGTTTTGTGGATTTTCGTCCCGGGGCATCTCCACAGGATATGGAGTACACAGACGCCATGCGTTCTTGCTGGAATACATGGCAGAAGAAGTATCCGGGTATGCATCACGAAGCAGCAGCCGCAGCTTTTCTGCACGGGCACGGGTTTGCTGCTCTTGGTGATATTGTTGCACTGCATGGATACGATGGTTTCTCACAAGAAGAGAAGCCAATGACTGAACAGGGTGTGTTGTACTATGCAGACAAACGTTTGAAATTTGACGAGGTTGTACCTCTCGATGAGCGTTTTGCGGATCTTCATGTGCGATATCCGGATTTTATGGCTTCAGAGAAAGGAAAGATAATGTGTGAAATGGCAAGAGATCTGGAGAAGAATCTCTTCCCGAAAGGTGTTCCGTTTTAGGGAGACTATATGTTCCAGGGTAACAGTTCTTCCCTCAAGATGCTTTGCAGCGACTGGAGATCAATATGCAGAATTTCCGGTGCAAGTGCGAGGAGAACGATCGATACCGCGACGAGAAACCACTGAATTTTCTCGTTGTGTGTCCACGGGGATTCCACGGAGACGACAACATGTCGCATGTGATGTCCTATGTGAAAGATGACGTGGAAGAAGCGGTGGAGAATTTCGAATTTGGGAATAAGGGTTCCAAGTCCTCTGGCAATGGTGACTTCCGCTCGGAGTACGCCGGAGAGTCCAGCAATTCCTACTACGGAATGATGCAGGTAGATGGCAATAACCGTAGCGAGTGACAACAGAGCAATATCGAAGAGACTTTCCCGTACCATGCCGTGGAGTGTTTTTCGTAGTGAATAGTTGTGGTACTCGCGGTACTTCACGTAATCCAGTGTCATATGTATGACAATGAGGAGGGCAAATACTCCCAGATTGAGAAGAGCCGCAACCAAGACGGTGATGACGAGATATGCTGCATGAAATGCAGGAAGTTCGTCATGCTTATGGGCAAATGTGCGTAGTGTATGTATCATGTCTCTGTTATAGATATTATAAAATAATTTGATAAAAATATCAAATTATATTCTTAATAATTCCCCCTCTCCCTAACCCTCTCCCAACGGGAGAGGGGAAGTGGCGGAAACAGGTGTATTTCGTAGAATAGAGCGTATTTTCTTCATACGCTCCCGTATTTGCTGTTCGTAGCCTCTGTCTGTCGGCATATAGAAGTTCTGGGGCTTGGCACGGAGTGGGAAGTACTCTGCAGCGACGATTCCCTCTTCTGCGTCATGAGGATACTGATATCCTTGTCCTATGCCATGGGCCCGCATGGCCTTTACCGGCGCATTGCGCAAATGTGGCGGCACTTCGAGTTGTGGTGACTGCTGCACAAAGGTTTTTGCTCCATACATTGCTTTCTTTATTGCATTGCTTTTCGGTGCCTGACTGAGATAGATGCAAGCGTGCGCAAGAAAAAACTCACCTTCCGGCACTCCTACGAGTTCGAAGGATTGCCATGCAGATGTCACAAGTTGCAGTGCTTGCGGATCAGCATTGCCGATATCTTCGCTGGCAAAAATCAGCATGCGACGAAAGAGAAATCGTGGATCCTCTCCCCCTTCGATCATCATGAAGAGCCAGACGAGGGCAGCGTCGACGTCACTGCCGCGCATGCTTTTAATGAATGC
>PFDS01000012.1 GCA_002772605.1 Candidatus Peregrinibacteria bacterium CG10_big_fil_rev_8_21_14_0_10_49_16 | reverse complement strand
GGATGAGAAGGTGGAGTCGATATGGATAGGATCTGAGGATGTGGCAGAACTTTCTGCGGAGGAAAAAAGGCAGTACGAGCTTGCGTACACGATTATGCGGCACCTTGCGGTGCGGGCGCCGACCGCCCACAAGTCCGGTCATCCCGGCGGTCCCCTATCCTCGTTCACATTTGCCTACTGGCTTTCGAAACTTCGCGATCCGACCAAAGATCAGCCTCTGAGAATGAGTGCGGGGCATCTCTCTGTTCTTGCGTATTCTCTACAGTGGCTCTTTGGGCGTGAAGGTGATGACGAACGCCTGCAGAGCCCGCAGGCGATCATTGATGCGTTTCGTGTACCGAGCGGCCTTCCCGGTCATGCAGAAGCGGGCATTGGCGACATTCCGTTTGGCGCGGGTCCGCTTGGCAAAGGCGTGAGTAATGGACTGGGAGCAGCGTTTGGGTTGCGGTACTTGAAGAAGGAAGGAATAGTCGATGTCCTCTTGGCTGACGGAGATGCGCAGGAAGGACAAGTGATTGAGGCATTTCGCTTGGCTGCCCACTTGAGGCTCGGCAACCTCGTTGTGCATGGAGACTGGAATGACATTCAGCTGAGCGCCCTGCCATCTAAGACGGTAGCGGCGGACTTTGCATCCATTGCTGCAGCGTGCGGTTGGCAGGTCATTGAGGTTCAGAATGGGAATGATCCGAGGCAGGTAAAGGCGGCGTTAGAAGCGGTGAGCGGTGAGCGGGTAGCGGGTAGCAGTCGTCCGACATTCATCTGCTACTACACGACGATGGGTTACGGAGTCTCACTGATGGAGGAAGGATCGAATACAGGAAAACAGAATTTTCATGGTACTCCTCTTACTTCAGGAGAAGCAGAGAATGCTTTACGCGAACTTCCTTCTCTGGAGGAGACGATGCAGGAGTATGAGGCATTCCGTCAGCAGGAGAAAAAGCGCTACGCGAAGCAGATATCAACAGATCTAGAATTGGAAATGAAGAAGCATCCACCAAGAGTGATTACGGAGGAGAAGGGTGCGGCACGAAAAGATTTTGGCGCGGTGCATCTTCAAAATCTTATGAAGCATGATGACAGAGTCGTTGTTCTTCATGCAGATCTTGCAGGTTCTGGCGGATTCGATGCGGTTGAGAAAACATTCCCACATCGTGTCATCAATGTCGGAGTGGCGGAGGCGAACATGTATATGATGGCAGCGGGTATGCGGCAGGTCGGACTGTTTCCGGTGACCTACACCTTTGCGGCGTTTGGAACGAACGAGGCCCGTGCCAATGCAAGACTCATTGATATCAACTGCGGCCATACGCGGTGTGGAGTTTTGCATGACTGCACACATGCAGGCTTGAGTGTGGGAGAAGATGGTGAGACGCATCAGGAGCAGAACTATCTCAATCTTCCCTTTCATCACACACAGGTATGGATGCCGGCAGACAGCAATCAGGCGGGAGCAATGGCGGAACGTGGATTGGAGCTTGTTGCGGAAGGACACACGAGTGTGTACGTTTTCTCTCCGCGTACCGGACATGAGCAGCTCAAGAGTCCTGACGGCTCGCTGATATACCCTGCGGGATACCGATTCGATGGGCAAGCCGACCTTGTGCGTGGGCAGGGTGACCTATCGGACGATCTGACGATTCTTGCTACAGGTATTATGGTACATACGGCTGTAGCGGCGGCAGATACACTAATCGCTCACCGCTCACCGCTCACCGTTCGCGTTCTTAATGTTGCGTGTATTCGTCCTCTGGATGCGGCTGCGGTCGTGCAGGCGGCATTTGAAACAGGTCATCTTCTTGTTCTTGAAGATCATAATATTGATGGGGGCTTAAGTTCGCAGGTTGCGGATGTCATTGCCGACTTCGCGCTCCCCTGCTCGCTCAGGCGTCTGGGGTTGAGGCAGTACTTCCCATCAGGGTCTGCAGAGGACTTGATGGTGATTGCGGGAATCGATACGGATTCTGTCATCGATGTTCTGCAGGATGAAGCGCATGCGGAAATACCCGGCGGTGAAGACGTATTTGTCACCAGCATGTACCAACTTCTTCATAACCTCCATCACAGTCGTTTCGAAAGGCAGGCCCAACCTTTCATTGATCGTTTGCAGACGGAAAAGGGTTATATGGATGAACTGCGTGCATACTGGGCGGGTCGGGAGTGTCCGAGGGCACAGTTGCCCAGTAATGAGGAATTATTGAGGAAGTTAGGATAGTTGGCTTGTTACATGGCTGCGCCACGTGATCGCGAGCCGCTGCGAGCGATTTTACGTGGCGGAAGGGGAGGGATTCGAACCCTCGAGACCCTTGCGGGCCTGGCAGTTTTCAAGACTGCTGCCTTCAACCACTCGGCCACCCTTCCAAGGTCTATTCTACGTGTTCTCCCCTTTTGTACCAGATAAAACTTGCAGTCGTGCTGCCATAGGATGTGGAAAGAGCTTATTGTAAAGTTCTTGCAGTCCGTGTGTTTTTGCAAGCTCTTGCAGAGCGTTTTTCTCTTTGCTATCTATTTCCGCTCCATGTGGCATGGAGAGGTGAAATAACTTCTCCGCTAGCGTATGCGGAATATCCGCATATTGTTTCTGTACTTGCAGGAGCCAGAGTGCTTGAGAAAGAAAGAAATGCTCTTTCTCTTGAAGGGTTGATCCCATTGCTGTTCCAGATATACATTGTTGTAGCACGTGATCAACGGCACGTGTCAGAAATTCTGGTTCCAGTTTCTCATACGCTAGCAATCGCGTGATGATGTTTACTGAACGCAGTGCGGTAAGATCTAGTAACGGTTTTGTATCTGGACGCTCGTTGCGTCGATGGAGTTCTTGGGTGATATCAGAAACAGTAATGCTCGTGTGCTCTGTTTCGGCATGCTGCAGAGCGGTCAGAAATATATTCCATGCATGACTTGTTTTTGGATTGCGTAGATGATGCTTTTTCGTCACGTGGTCTATGCCGCTGACGTACAGGCAATGCGTATTTTTCAGAGGGTTGAATGGTTCAGTCTGGTTTGACTTGAGAGTGTTGAATACCGCTTGTACTCCACCTGCGAAGTTTCGACAGACACCATTTCCTTCCCATTGAGGGTTATGGATATTGTCACGTCCCTCTTCAAGCATGTCGAGCACAGTCCCTTTATCAATGCGACTGTCGATCGCGCGAAGATTCGTATTGTATTTTGCATGCCGCAACACGATTTCTGTTGCAAGCTCCATTGCTTGTTTTGGTGTGAGACTGCGGACAGAGGGAATGTGGAGGTGGTGGAGGAGTTTCTGTCCTGGTTCTGATTGTAGATATTCTTGTATAAACTGGTATAGAGGACCTTCGCGATGCATTTCACGGTTTCGGACGCTGTTATCGTAGGTTTGAGTTGCAGATGTCTGTTTTCGTATTGACGGTGCAAGTATTGAAAGAATCTTGTGGTTGATGGCATGCGTGTCTTCGAGTGGGATAGGTGTGTTGCTGACATCGTGAAGTGGAACGAATTGCACCTCTGCATGTGGGAATGCAATGGGGAGTGACAGTAGGGATTTCTGATTTTGAATCGTTTCTTGTATGAGAGTGGTGCGAAGGTAGTCGAGAGCTCCATCCCACGAGGAAAAATCTTTAGATGTTCCAGGGAGCAAAACACGGAATACGTCTTCGTTCACCTCTTCGATGGTAAAAATATCCTGATACATAGCGCGCAAAGCAGACTGCTCATAGCGAATGCGCTCTAATTCGTCGTTTCTTGTACCTTCCAGACTTTCTGTTATCTTTGGGACTTCTGTCGTGCTCATATAGAGTTTATGAACTATAAAGTATAAAATGTAAAGAATTTCCCCTGTTCTTCGTCAATTGCATTCAATGGGAACTAGTTTATACTAGTCATCTGTTATTCTTTATTGTCTGACTATATGAAAAAGGTATCTATTGCCGTGATGACGACTCTTCTACTTGCCGCATGCGGGGGGGGCGTTCCTGTGGAGAAGGTGGAGCAGCAGGATCGAGCACCGATGGAACGATCCTTCGACAGGGCTCAGGATGACACGGGGGATGCAGTGGTGGATGATATTATGGAAACAGGAAATGTATCCTATAAAGGAACGCTCTATCCGTCAGGGATTAGCATCTACATGCAGGGCACCCATCGTCTGGACATGGACACAAATACGGTATTGCTTCTGGAGAGCGAAACGGTGGATTTGGAGAAATATACCGGAGATGATGTGCGTGTATTCGGTTCCGTGCGTCCTACGGTAGAAGAAGGGGGCATGATCATGCGGGTGGAGCGGGTGGAGATGGTGGGAGAAGAGGAAGAGGTTGAGGAGGAGCCGGAAGAACTGATGGAACAAGAGAAGATGGAAGAGGAGGCATCCGTAGATGGCGCGGAAGTTCGATCTTCTTCCGTTCCTTCGAGTAATCCCCCCGACAGTGCCAAAGTGGCGTTGATGGTAGAGGAAGATTTTACGGATGCAGAGTGGACTCAGAGGTACTGCTCATTGCACATTGGGTTCTGTGTGCCCGTACACCGCAACTGGTGGTACAAGTCTTTCGGCGCGACAACGTCATCACTCTGGCATGTGGAGGTCGGTCCGGAGGCCGTGGAAGTGCTGGGTGATGGGCCTCTGCTCATTAATCTCTTCTCCGATGCTCTCGAAGAAATTGGTGCGGAGGATGGTCAGATTGTTACTCATGGAAACTTTGTTGTGGGCTACCGTGAGTGGTCCGGTGATCGTCATATAGAAGTGAGCGCTCCGGAGGAGCTTCGTGTTGCAGTCGAGTACATTACTTCGCATATTGAAGAAGAATGAAAATAGGTTGTAGGTATGAGGTATGAGGTTATAGGATGCGTATATGCCACTGTTTATGTACACAGCATTGCGGGGTGGCCGGGAGCATCACGGTTCTCTCGATGCATTGAGTCTGCAGGAGGCACGGGAAGCACTGAAGCAGGCGGGGTACGATGTGCAGGAAATTCATGAAGCGACGGCAGGAGAGAGGAAGGCCATTCCTCCATGGGAAAGAGGCGTTGTGGAACATCAAGAAGAGAAGCCAATTCAAAGAGAAGTATCGAAGCCGGTGGAGAGTATGGTTTTGGAGAATGTATCGGCGTACTCCCCCAATGCGTTTATCAGTGTTCTTCGAATTTACGCAGGATGGCTTTTGGCGTGGTATGCGTTGGTCTTTATTCTTGGAACGTACCAGCTGACGAAACGGCTTCCTATCGAGTTCCCCTATGTGGATTCATTGGTGCAATCCCCTCTTCTTCCGCGTTTTGCATTTGGTGTGTTCCTTTTTCTTTTACTGAGTTCCCTGCATCAGGCATGGTACGGAGGCATCATCAAGGGCACTCTCCTTACTGCCGTAGGAGTTGGGCTTCTGTGGGGTTTCCACTTACACGTTTAGAGTCCGAGTTGCTTCCTGATCTCATCAGCTTGTGTCTGATCTTCCTGTTTCACGTTTTGCTGCTGAGAGATCGATTTGAGATCGTTCCAATCATCCGCGTGCTTCTGTTCAAGCTTTTGCAGTTGATTGAGATGTTTGGGAGAGAGCTCGGAGAACTTATGCTTCTCTTCTTCGAGAATCTTCTGCAGTTCGTCCACCTGGAACTGGCTGAGCTTGGGAATAGCCTGAATAATGCGCCATTTCTCATCGCGAGTGAGTGAGATGCTTCCACGCA
>PFDS01000036.1 GCA_002772605.1 Candidatus Peregrinibacteria bacterium CG10_big_fil_rev_8_21_14_0_10_49_16 | reverse complement strand
GATCCAAACGTTCGGGGGATGCATTGAGTTCTAGATACTTCTTGTGCTGTTTCGCCGCTTTCATAACAGCTTCCATATCGCAATCTACTCCTTCGCGCTTTCCGAGTATGCGTGCCGTGGGATGGGCAAGAAGATGCACATAGGGGTTTTGCAGTGCGCGAATGATACGGTTTGTCATGACGTTACGCGACTGCTTAAACGATGAGTGGATCGACACGACCACCCAATCAAGCTGCTGCAAAATTTCATCCGGTAAGAAGAGAGAGCCATCGGCAAGAATGTCCACTTCTGCGCCGGCCAGAATCCTGATTCCTTTGACTGCATTGCGCGCTTCGTCGATTTTTTTGAGGTACTGCTTGATATTCGTTTTCTTGATACCTTTCACCATGCCCATCGCAGACGCGTGATCGGTGATGGCGATATACGTGAGTCCCGCTTCTTTTGCCGCCTTTGCCATCTCAATCATCGACGCAGTGCCGTCGCTGAACGTAGAGTGGCAGTGTAAATCCCCCTGAATGTCCTCTTCTGTAATAAGCGTTGGCAGCTTTTTCTTCTGCGCCGCCTCCACTTCACCGCGATCTTCGCGCAATTCCGGCTCGATGTAGGGAAGCCCGACAGTTTTGTAGACTTCCTCTTCCGTATGCGCGGCAATAAGTTCTCCTTTACGTTTCGCCGTACCGTAGAAAACACCGTACTCCGACATCGTGATACCATTCCGTACGCCGATTTTACGCACATGCACGTTGTGGTTTTTACTGCCCGTGAAGTACTGCAACGCCGCACCAAAGACATCCGGTTCCACCACACGCAAATCCGCATCAATGCCGGCTTTGAGAAACACCGTCGACTTCGTCATCCCTTGTCCTGTCACGCGCGCCACCTGTGGCAACGAACAAAACACCTCCATCACTTCCTCCGGCTTGGTACTCGTTGCCAGGATATCGATATCTCCGCATGTTTCCCTGCGACGACGCAGACTCCCGGCAATTTCAATCTTGTCACACAGCTTCGTCTTCTTCAGTGCCAGAACGATGTCTTCTGCAAGAGGGAGGACATCGCCAATCGGCAGCCGTCCTGCCATTTTCTTTTGGAGTTCCAAACCTTTGAGAATATTGTCCACGGTCTTCTGTCCCCACCCTTTCAGCTCTTGCAACTTACCGGATTCTGCGAGTTTTTTGAGATCATTTGGCCCTTTCACTTTGAATTTCTGCCAAAGCGTCTTCGTCTTTTTCGGACCGATCCCCTCCACTTCCATAATCTTGAGGAGTCCTGCGGGAAACTTCTTCTCCAGCTTCTGGAGATCCTTCAGTTTTCCCGTATCACACATCTCTGCAATTTTTTGAGCAAGATCTTTTCCAATGCCCGGCAGTTCTTCGAGAGCATCGAGCCCTCCCTCCTCGTACAGAGTGCATATCGGCGATGACAGATTCTCGACAAACGTCGCAGCACGCTCGTACGCGCGTACGCGAAACGGATTCTCTCCACCTTTGATTTCAAGCAGCTGGGCAATGCGCTGGAATGTCGCCGCAATTTCGGCATTGGTCATAAGAAAAGCATAGCGGAGAAAACCTATTGACACATCCCATCGCAATGCCCACAATGCGCGGCATTATCTTCTTCCCCATTCTCCACGATGGCTGATAAGCCTCCGGAAGGCCTCGTCCTCCGACATGAGCTTCTCATCATAGACGCAAACCTTGTGGCGCCACTCGATACCGCGCGCGCATTCCACACCACACAAAATCTCATACAGGATCTTCTATCCGCACTGGGAATGTCTCCTCTGGGACAATTGGAAACGTACCCTGCGACGGATCTCCGTGCCCCCGGGTGATCATTCATCCAGCCAATCACCACCAGCCACATTAGCGGCCACTACTTCGAAAAGCCCGGCCGTTTCCCGCACATACACATGGATGTCTACAGCTGCGAATCCGTACAGTGGCAGGATATCATTCCCGTCCTGCACCAGCATCTGCAACTTGCACACTGGCGCGGCACGTTCGTCAATCGTGGCATGACCGGCGAAGAACGGTCCTGTACCGACCTCTGGGGACATGGTCCAACAATGCACTGCAACTCCACACTGCTCCTGCAGTCACATGAGGCGCACGATCTCCTCGTCGCAGCATGAAGCATGATTACGGCTCACGAGATGCCCTGCAGAACCCCATAACGGTTCTGCAGATTTTTTCAACGCGCAACTCGTCCATTTCTCTATCAATCGCATGTTCAATCCAGAAGTCCATTGTCTCCTCACCATTCTCCTCACTCTCCGAACACAAGCCTACACGTTGCTCCAGTAAATCAATCAGTTGTTCGTCCAATTTTCTGAGACGCACCTGTGTGTCGACAGCAAGTTCCATATAGTGCGCATTTTGGAGAGAGGAACGTGTGGATGGCAAGCAAACAGCAATTGACAGCATACTAAAACATATGTGAGAATATGTATTCGGACCATGAGTATATGGTACGTGCGGTATACTCCTCATTATGAAGAAGGCCGAAGCAAAGGCACGCATCGAGAAGCTGCGCAAGGAAATCTGGCGTCACAATCGGTCGTATTTTCTCCATGACTACAAAGAAGTCAGTGACGAGGTCCATGACTCGCTGAAGCGTGAACTGGCTGATTTAGAGGAACAATTCCCGGATCTCCTTACCCCCGACTCCCCTACACAACGCGTCGGAGCGCCATTGGATGGTCGTCTGCCGAAGGTTGCCCACCTTACCCCGAAAGAATCACTGCAAGATGCTTTTACGGTAGAAGACCTCGAAACTTGGGAAGACCAGATGCATCGATCGCTTGGAGAGAGAAAAACATTCGAGTACCTGATGGAGTTGAAAATTGACGGCCTTAACGTGTCACTTATCTATGAGCGGATAGCGGATAGCGATAAGCGAGTAGAATACGGATTGCTACGAGCAGTAACGAGAGGAAATGGAGTAGAAGGAGAAGACGTCACCCATACCATCAAAACTATCCAATCCATTCCCCTTCAACTTTCGTTCCCCGCTACCCGCTACCCGCTACCCGCTCACATCGAAATCTCCGGTGAAGTTTACATGCCAAAAAGGTCTCTCGCCGCTGTCAATGAACACCTTCCTGAAGGGAAAAAATTTGCGAATCCACGGAATGCGGCAGCGGGAACTGTACGACAGTTAAATCCGGAAGTTGCCGCACAACGTGACTTACAGATGTTCTGCTACGGCATTGATAAAAAAAGTGCGGAAGCTCTGCAGTTGAAAACACAAAAGGATGTCATGAATTTTCTCTACAAAACCTGCAAAGTTCCGGTCTGCAATGAATACCATCTATGCAAAAATCTTAAAGAGGTTGAAGCTTTGTATGGAAATTTTTCAAAAAAACGTCATGCATACGAGTATGAAATCGACGGTGTCGTGATCAAACTGAACGATCGTCGCGTGCAACACGATCTCGGTTCCACTGCAAAAGCGCCTCGTTGGGCACGCGCCTGGAAATTTCCTGCGGAAGAGAAGACGGCACGGGTTCTGGAGATTCATCTGCAAATCGGACGGACCGGTGCCGTCACACCCGTCGCCCACTTAACTCCTGTTCACCTTGCCGGAACGACCGTCACTCGCGCGACACTGCATAATGCGGATGAAATCGCCAGGCTGGATGTGCGTATCGGCGATACGGTCATCGTCCGCAAAGCCGGTGACATTATTCCGGAAGTAGTGGAAGTTCTGCGCAATCTTCGCCCAAAAGGAACGAAAGCGTTTCTCTACCCCAAGCACTGCCCCAGTTGTGATACGGAACTCATACGACCACAGGGAGAAGTCATACACCGTTGTCCAAATAAGAAATGCACAGCGGCACACAAGGAATCCATCGAACACTTTGTTTCACGCTACGCATTCGATATTGAGGGATTCGGGAAAGAAACCATTGAAGCTCTTCTGGACGCCGGAATCATCGCAGACACGGCGGACATTTTTACGCTTTCCTACGAAGATTTGATGGGGATGCCTCTGTTTAAGGAAAAGAAAACCGAAAACCTTCTCACTGCCATTGAAAAAGCGAAGAAGGTGCCGCTGGACCGTCTCCTCTTTGCACTCGGCATTCGTCACGTGGGCCGCGAAACAGCGGATCTCCTCGCACGGCAAATTCACTGGCCCGCAAAAAAACTCACTGTGGAAGACAAAAAAGACATCGGTCCGCAAGCGTCGCTCTTCGGACCGGAAACACAGCACATCACACTGGAAGGAGTGACATTGACAGACATACACAACACATTACAAAAGATCGACGATAAAGAACTCGCTGCAATTGATGGTATTGGAGACACTGTCGTTGATTCACTACGCGAATGGGTGGAGAACCCCGCACATCGCCAACTCCTCAAAAAACTCGAGCAAGCCGGAGTGCTTGCCCTCAAACCCAAAGGAACAGCTGCGAAGCAAATCTTCAAAGATACGACGTTTGTTCTCACAGGCACGCTTCCCACGCTCAGTCGCGAAGACGCGAAGAAGATGATCAAAGCACGCGGTGGAAAAGTAAGTTCATCCGTCAGTACACAAACGGACTACGTGCTTCTGGGCGAAAACCCCGGCAGTAAACTGGACGATGCAAAAAAGTACCATACGAAAATTATTGACGAGAAAGATTTTTTGAAGATGGTGAAGTAATGACACAGCCTACTGAAAATCCCCTTTCCTTAACACACACATTTTCTCCTCAATGTAACCCCATACTTCAGGGAACTGTTCTTTCTGTCCCTCCACTTTCTCTTTGATATCATCAGTGATCGTACTTTCTTTCCCATGCATGACGTCCACCATGAACTGCGCGTATGCATCGAGTTCTTCTCGCTCCACTCCTTTCGGGAGCTTGGCAGCAAGTGTCTCCAGATTTTCATGTGAGTGATTGTCGTCTGTCATCACCGGTAAAGTGTACACTATTCTTTGCGTAATGCACGCGCCATTTGCTTAGGCGTTTCTGCGCAATGTGCGCGGATATTCGCATCACGCTTTGCTTGTTCTTTTCGTACATGTGCGATAAATTCCTGCACAGCATACTTCGTCTGTGCCAAAAACTGACGCATATTCTGTTCAGCCACCACCTCTTGTTCGGCGAAGTGACCTGCAGAACTGCTGCGTTCAATCTTTTTCAGTTTTTCTGCAATATATGTACGCGCTTTACCAATGCGCTCTTGCGCTTTCATTTGCGCCGCGGCAATACGTTTTTCGGCAATTGCCGCACTTGTTGCAAGAAGATCATCTTCCAGACTGATTTCCTCGTCCGGCAGCGAGAGAATGTTGCGAATCACCTTCTCACCATTGCGAGACATCATCGTGTCTTTTTCTGTCATGGGTTCATCGTTCCTCACATCCTGATCCCTATCATGATCGAGAGGACGTTCCATATCATAGAAGAATAAGGATAGAATATACTTTGTAAAGAATATTTAACATGACAGCCGGCTTACTTTATTGTTTCTGCTACACTTCTCTCCATGTCCCGCCGCCGTGACCGACGATGGCAACTGGTTGCACTTATTGGGGTTTTTTTCTTACTTTCAGGCATTATTTACGGAAAATCATTGAACAATAAATTTATTCAATGGGACGATGGCTACTTGATCGTTGACAACCCCACCGTCCATGAGATTTCTCCGTGGTCTGTGCAAGAGGCTTTTCGTACGTACGACCCGGAACTCTACATTCCGCTCACGATGCTCAGTTACCAGATGGATCA
The DNA here is from genome assembly GCA_002772605.1 of Candidatus Peregrinibacteria bacterium CG10_big_fil_rev_8_21_14_0_10_49_16. Taxonomy (GTDB): domain Bacteria; phylum Patescibacteriota; class Gracilibacteria; order Peribacterales; family Peribacteraceae; genus 2-02-FULL-49-16. The sequence continues at coordinate 36 of PFDS01000036.1, read as the reverse complement.
TCTGGTATGGGGGTTGAATCCCTTTGGGTTTCATCT
>PFDS01000042.1:1788-7592 GCA_002772605.1 Candidatus Peregrinibacteria bacterium CG10_big_fil_rev_8_21_14_0_10_49_16 | reverse complement strand
CCATTGAGTTCCACAATGAGCTTGACGAACTCCGCGCGGTTGGCGAGATCGCCTCCACGGAAATTCGGTTGGCTCGCATCAAGGTATCCGGCATCAATGAAAAAGTTTACCGATTCCTGATACCATGCTCCCGAAGGAACATCTGAGTAGTTTGCATGCGTAACCGGCATGCTGCTGAGCATGATTGCAAGAAGTGCAACCACAGAAAGTGCTCGCTTTTGCATATGAATTTTCATAAGAGTAATAGTTGTAAAATTACAAAGCGTACTATTTTGTTCTCGTTTTTTCAAAAGTCAATAAATCATTATTTGGCTTACAAAAGCCAAATTTTGGTATACAAACTGTGTTAATAGTGTAAAATTTTGGACTTTTAGTCCTTATTTTCATAGTATTAATATTATTAATAGAGTGAAACTGAAAATGGCAGGCGAAAATGAAGCACGCTATAGTCAGCCTCCTGTGATCGACAGTAATCGACCGTTGGCCCTCTTCGACTTGGATAAGACTCTTAGGCCAAATGACCTCATGAATCATACAAATTTTAGCCTCATCAAGACACTTCTTCGCAAAGGAAGTGGCATTCGCACTCTTCTCAAACACCTGTTTGCCTTCTCGGGCCACAATATGGCCGAAAGACTCCATCATGCTGCTGCAAACCTGTTAGAAGGTCGACATGTGGAAGAGATGAACGAACTCCATCAATCGTTCATTCAACATATTCACAAACATGAAAAACTATGGTTTAGGGGCACAGTAGAGCTTTTACGGCACCTGACACAACGAGACATTCAAATTCTCATTGTCACCGGCTCACCTCAGGAACAAACGGATTTATGTATCGCGACTCTGAAAACAGAGCTTGATACAAGCAATATTACCGTCTGTGGCAGCAGATACGCCGTAGAAAACGAGCGGTACACGGGCGAAGTAGAACACCTCAATGCCACGGCAGCGGGCAAAAAACGCATTCTGGACGCCCATATTCCTCAAGAAACACCCGTCATCGGCTGCGCCGGGAACGACATCGCTGACCTTCCCCTGTTTCAAAGAGTCCCCCCACACGGCACACGCATTGCCGTACGTGGACGTACACGACTGCGAAAACGTTTGCAGCAAGAAGGGTACTCTTTCGTGTATTCACCCGAAGATCTGGAGCACGCTCCGCATTCTGCAGTCTTGGAAGTGAGTACTCAACTCGAGCACACTCTCCACCCTCTGCTCTGGAGGGCAGAATGATCTGCCGTTTTCTTTGCTATGACCATACACAACAAACCACTTCAGCAACAGGAACTGCTCCACGTGCCAGACGAGGAAGAAGCGCTCTTCATGGGTCGCGACCAGGACGGTGTCGTGCGCATTCGTGCAAACCTTCACAGTCATAGTACGCACTCCGACGGACAGTACTCGTTGGAAGAGTTGTCACAATTTGCAGAAAAACACTGCACAAACATCGCAGTGACCGACCACAATGTGTTTGCCTGGCGTCACAAGTGGCTTCCCGGACTCATCCCCGGCATGGAACTTACATCCCGAGAGGGAATTGACTTTGTCACTTGGGGAACACAAAAAGAGATGCATCGCCTCTTCGAAGACATTCGACCGTACCGAGCAAAACGCAACCCACTGTTTCAGCCACTTCACCTCTCTGCGACAGAAGTCATTGCTGCTGTTCGTGAACGCGTACCATTCATCCTGCACCCACACTACGGTTCCGTCGACGGGCTCTCCACCATTCCTCCAGACGAACAACAACCCCTTCTTGCATCCACACACACATTTGCTTTCCTGGAAGAGAACGCTCTGCTATCTGAACAAAAAAACGCTCTAGCCAATCACGTTGCTCTGGAGTGGAAGATTCCCTTCATCGCCACGGGGGATACCCACCGCGATGAAAAGCAGTACGTCAGCACCTACACCGAGATGCCCTTTGTGCTCTTGGTCAATGGTCCCATGCCACTTGTGCATCGCTTTCTCAAAACGCTTCACACGTCGTTTCACAACAATGTCTTACGTCCAACATCTACAATGGAAAAAGTGCAGACGGGCACGCAGGTTATTGTACGTAACGGTTTTTCTCCCATTGTAAGATTTTGTCTTCGAGTGGCGGAAAGGTGTATGGGGATTCGCCCAAAGGCAGCCATGAAGAATGTTCCAAGACCTTTACTGTAAAGATACTTCACTTAACAGTCCCTTACGCCACAACTTGTGGTAGAGCGTCGGATCTTCACGACGCAACTGTCCACGCGTGAGGTTGGGGTAGTGCTCGTGATAGTACGTCAGAGGATCCATAAGCATCCTGCTATTTTGCACAGGCACTTCCCGTAACAAATCACGACGGCGAAGCTGTTGGTACAGCGACTGATCCTTGCGTTGCAACTGCCCTCGCGTGAGGTTGGGGTAGTGCTCGTGATAGTATGCGAGCGGATCATGCAGAGAACGTGTATCCCGACATGGGATGTTCTGCAGTAAACCAGCACTGCGAAGCTTCTGGTACAGCGACTGATCCTTGCGTTGCAACTGCCCTCGCGTGAGGTTGGGGTAGTGCTCGTGATAGTATGCGAGCGGATCGACGATACTCCGCTTCTTTTTCTGTGAAGCAGCTTGCTTTTTCTGCACAGGCATCGGCACTTTCTGCACATTCATGACTGGATACTTTACTTCTTCATTCTTCTCTTCCACAAGAGAAAAGACTAGCATATTAACATACGTATGTTGTATTTATTACATAAATGACATTCACTCATACAGTTTTGTATCCGGATGGACAGCTACCCAGGAGAACCAGAACGCTGGAATCGGAATCAACTCTTCGCCTGTTTGCTCATTTCGCATACGTACCGACTGCGATGCCTCATCGTACACAATGGAAATGAGCGCCCCTCCCACTGTGTCCTGCATTTCTATCTTCTGAAACAGATCTTTCGGGTATGCTTTCGCGACGCCGTTGACCACAATGCCGTAGACCACTGCTTTTGTAGGGAGGCGATCGTCTTCCACACTCACAGGAAAGAAAATGTCACTGCGCTCTTCGTACCCCTCGTATGGATCTCGTCGGTAGTCACGCGAATAGCCGGTATCTGTGCTCAATACCTTGACCGGTTGCGCCAGTGTTTTCACCCATTCCCACCGTGCTACATCACTACGCACAAACGCCAACCTCTCTCCCGTGAGTGGACCCACAACTGCATCGGCTGTTATCTGGCTCCAGAGAGAATCTGTGGCACGGTCATACATCAGCAAGTTACTCTGGTAGAGAAAACCACTCACACCAAATTCCACCACGCCTTCACTGATATCGCGACTGTACGTTACTGCCGTAACGCAAAGCGGACAGTATGTCACCGCCACAGGTCTCCCTCCGACGGTGTCATTGACAATTTCATGCCAGTTGAGAATCGCAAACGGATAGAACCGCGTATCGCCATTGATACTGAGCAGTACGCCCGGACTGTCATCGTCAAGAAAGTCGACATCCTCTACGGCAATAAATTGCGGATCGTCAATGGACGGAATACCGTCTTTCGACGGACCGCCACTGAGAATTTCGTCGAGAGGAACCGTATGAGGTACATCACCGGAATACCATGAACGCAAGAACGGCGGCACAGGTGATGTTTGTACTTCTGTATGCACTCCTCCTCGTTCTCGTTCTACCACCGAACCTGCATCATCAGAGGCCTTTTCCTTCTGCACATGCTGAAGTAATTCCTCCACACGTTCTTCCAGTTCCTGCGCATTCAACGGTCCGTCTTTACGGGAGACAACCTCTCCATTCGCACCGATGAAAAATGTTGTTGGCTGTGTAAAGACATCGAACTGTTGCTTCAGCTTGGACTGCGGATCCAGGAGCGTTGGAAACGTGTATCCGCCATCGTTCCAGTACTGCTCTACAGTAGACTGCTTCTCCTGCAGGTTGATACCAACGACACGCAGCTCGGGGTGTTCTTCGTGGAGCTTCTGGAAAAAAGGCAGCTCTTCTTTACAAAACGAACACCATGCCGCCCAAAAGTTCATAACCGCAGGCTTTCCTTCGATGTACTGCTTCAGTGCCGCCGGCTTGCCGCTCAGTTGCAGCACTTCCCCTCCTTCTGCCGAAGAAAAGAGAGAGCAGCCGGATAAAAGCAGCACTGCACAGAAGACAAGGATGTACTTCACGTCCGGCATTCTACCACAAAATTCTTCTCATTGCTTGACCAAAAACCTGCTCTTCCCTAGCCTAACTTTACTTTCGCATTAACCATGCTAGGAAAACTGAAATGGCGTCGGCGGCTCAGAAAACACGGTTTTTTGTCTCGCATGAAGACAAGAGACGGTCGCAAGGTGCTGAACGCGAGAAGAAGAAGAGGGAGAAAGAGGCTGACTGTACAAAAGGGAAGGTAGGTTGTAGGTTATAGGGATTAGGTTGTAGGATGCGGGAGTGACAGAGTTTTTGCAGAAGCTATCGGCAATTCTCTTCTACCTTCTCGGCCTTACGGTTTTTGGCGCATACCTCCTCCTCCGAAAAGAACTGTATGCCCCGTGGCCACTCTGGTGGCTGACCATCACCGACCTCCCCCTGCTCCTTACCGGACTCCTCTACGGAAGTACAAGCCTGTACCTCAGTCTGCAATCTGCCAGTAAGCCTTCACTCTCTCTGGTGTTCTTCATATTCGTACCGGCACTCCTTCTCTTTGTTCTGTTCACAGTGCTAAACTTTTGGCCCATCCTCATATAGCACATGTATGCACTGTCAAAACTCGAATCCGGTCTTCCTATCCTCACATCCCCTCTCGAAGGAACTGCATCTGTGACGGTGCTTGTCTTTGTCGGTGCAGGATCACGTTACGAGAAACAAGAAGAACGGGGCATCAGCCATTTCTTGGAACACATGTTCTTCAAAGGTGGAAAAAAATACTGTAATACGAAAGAGGTCAGTGCGGCCATTGACGGCATTGGCGGAGAGTTTAACGCCTTCACTGCAAAAGAATATGCAGGGTACTACGTGAAAGTGGCTGCAGAGCAAACCACACTCGCGTGCGACGTCCTGAGCGACATGCTGCTCCATGCCAGCTTTCCTTCTGCAGAGATTGATAAGGAACGTGGCGTGATTATCGAAGAAGAACGCATGTACCAGGATACGCCGATGTACCGTGTGGCATGGGATTTCGAAGAACTCATTCTTGGTGATCACCCACTTGGGTGGGACACGATCGGACTGGAGAAGATCATTATGTCCGTGAAGCAGGAGGATTTCCAGAAGCACAAAGAGGCACTCTACACACCGGACAACACCGTTGTGACCTTTGCAGGAAAAATTTCAGAGGCACAGGCAACAGCACTAAGCCGTGAGTTTTTCGGAAGTCTTAGTGGTATCAAGAAGACAGAATTCACCCCGTTTATCACCTACGACACAACAAAGGTATTTCTTCGTGATAAAAGTACAGAGCAATCACACGTCACTATTGGAGTCCCGAGTGTTCCTGCTCTCTCAGAAGAGCACTTCGCCAATAAACTTCTTGCTACCATCCTCGGAGGAAACATGAGCTCACGCATGTTCCTCAATATCCGCGAAGCCAAAGGGCTCTGCTACTACATTTCTACAGAAACGGATTCCTACCTTGATGCAGGTACATTGAGTACTGGTGCAGGTGTGGATCAGTCACGACTGGAGGAAGCTATCAAACTCATTATCAATGAGTATATGGTCTGCGCAAGAGACGGCATCACCGACGAAGAACTGCACCGTGCGAAAGAGTACTTGAAAGGAAAAATTGTCCTCAACCTCGAAGACACGGAAGAACTTGCTCACTTCTACGGCAAGCAGC
>PFDS01000042.1:0-1760 GCA_002772605.1 Candidatus Peregrinibacteria bacterium CG10_big_fil_rev_8_21_14_0_10_49_16 | reverse complement strand
AAGGTTGGAAGAGTTGTTACAGGGATGAATTTCTGTACCTACCCTTCGGTACAATTTTTCTGTGCATGGATTCGTGGCTTCGCGTGTCGAAGCACCTCACCATGACACAAAAAAATCACTCAGGATGACACAAAACATTATCCCTTCCTTTAGCCAAAAACTTCCTCTATCATCTCTCCACAATTTTCCCAAATTCTTATGCAACGCACATTGATTCTCCTCAAACCCGACGCAGTACAGAAAAAGATTTGCGGCAAAGTCATCACACGCTTCGAAGATGCAGGTTTTCTCATTCGTGGCTGCAAGATGATCCACCTGGACCCTGACATCCTGCATGAGCACTACGCACATATTGCTGACAAACCATTCTACCCCGAAGTGGAGGAGTTCATGAGTTCTACTCCCGTCATCGCACTCGTCCTTGAGGGAGATGGCATTGTTGAAAAGATGCGTGACATGCTCGGCGTCACGGATAGTACCAAGGCCGCTCCCGGCACCATTCGCGCAGAGCTCGGCGTCGATGTGATGTTCAATGTCGCTCATGCATCCGACAGCCTGGAAACAGCAGAAAAGGAAGTGAAGAGATTCTTTCAAGACGATGAACTTTTCCAGTACGACGTGAAAAGTGTGGAGGAACTGAAAAGTACTAGATAGGTGGAATATCCAGTTTAAACCTTCCCTCCCGTACATCAATCACTGCGCCGCCGATGCGGCGAAGAATGAGTGGTGAGACAACAACGCGGACCTCTGGAACAGAAGGACAGTTGAATACTTTTCCATCTACTGACCCTTGTGTTACACACTCCAAGCAAAAACTCCCTCGCTCATCAATAGTCACTGCGAACACCTGCCTGCCGGCAGGAAGGTCCTGTTTACGGTTTCCATCCTGCCCTAGGAGAGCACGCAAGGCTTCCGCTCCGGACTTTGTCAACGTGACGTGCTGCGTACGCTCCGGTTGGTCAGTAAAGAGTTCATTGAGGTCAACGAGAAGATCCCCCAGGTCTTCGTCACTCATGCCATGTCCTCGACACCCCTCTTCCAGAGTCTCAACAGTACTCAGTGCACACGTTGCACAGTGCAGTCCATACTCCCGAAGAAGGTTCTGAGCATCAGGAACAAGCGCTAAGACATGAGTAACAGGCATATTCGACTGGATGAGGGAAGAGCCTGGCGTGGAAGAGGAAGAAGACATACACTGCTATGGTACGAAGTTCATAGACGCCCCTCAATGCGTTTTCTTCTCAAAATTCTTACGTTCGGCCTGCTCCCCTTCCTTACACTGGTGATTGGGGTCAATGTCGGTGTGCGGTTCTCACAGGAACTCCTCTACGGCACGCCGTCTCTGGAACAACAATTCGGCACGGGGGCTGTCGTTACCAACCCCGAAGAAGAAGTGGACCTCGCCATCATGTGGGAAGTATGGAACCTGCTTCTCAAGCGGTACATCAGTCCTGAAGAATTGAAGACCACACCAATGGTCTATGGTGCTATTACTGGTCTGGTCGAGGCCATTGGCGATCCACACACACTGTTCATGACACCGCAGCAGAACAAGGAGTTTCGTGATGCACTTCAGGGGGAACTGCAAGGCATCGGTGCAGAACTCATGGTGCAAGGAGGAAAAATCACCGTTGTTGCTCCGCTGAAAGGCTCACCTGCAGAACGCGCCAGTCTCCTGCCGAACGATATCATCGTGGCGGTCGACGGCGAATCCGTCGAAGGACTCTCACTCTACGAAACCGTGCACCGCATTCGCGGTA
>PFDS01000009.1 GCA_002772605.1 Candidatus Peregrinibacteria bacterium CG10_big_fil_rev_8_21_14_0_10_49_16 | reverse complement strand
TCTCTTCCTCGTACATCCTCTCCATACGGAAGCGGTTGCCTGGGCGAGTAGCAGGAAGGATGTGCTCTCGGCATTGTTCTTCTTACTGAGTGTGTGCTTCTACCTGAAACAGTGGAAATGGAGAAGCATCCTCGCCTTTGCCCTCGGACTCCTGGCGAAAGTCTCCATTGTGGTGCTTCCAGTCATCCTGCTCCTCATTGATTGGTTCCAGGGAAGGAACCTTCGTGAGAAGAACCTCTGGATCGAGAAGGTGCCGTATGTGGGACTCAGCACTCTCTTTGGCATGATCGGGATATATGGAAAACGCGAGGCATTTTCTTTTGCTTCCTACTGGGAAAAACTCATCGTCGCTCCTAAGAGCACACTCTTCTATATGGAGAAGTTTTTTTGGCCACAGAATTTCAGTGTTTTATATCCGTATACAGAGGCGTCGATCCTATCGCCAGAATTTTTTATACCAATGATTATTGTTCTTGGTGTAACGGGGATAACTCTCTGGATTATTGTAGAGACGCTATATCATAGCGTCTCATCTCGTGGACAGGAGACGCCATGGTATGGCGTCTCTACAGTTCTCATGAGTTTCTGCTGGCTATTCTATCTCGTGACATTAGCTCCCTCTTTTCTCAATATTGCCCGTGGAGGAGATATGGATCGCTACTTCGCGTCAGATCGCTATGCGTATATCCCATCTGTTGGGCTTGTGCTGATTGTTGGATTCGTGGGGTATTGGATTACCCGGAAGAAAAAACAGTGGACAAAGGCGGTAGGTACTGCCGGTGTACTCGTTCTTCTGACACTTTCTCTTCAAACCCATGCGCAGTCTCTTCTCTGGGGAGATACGGAGGTGCTTCTCCGGAACGTACTTCAGCAGTATGGCGATGTATCGCATGTTGCCCATAACAACATGGGGAATGTCTACCGTCTGCGGGGAGAGTACGAGAGGGCCATTGAAGAGTATGAGAAGGCAATCGCCATTCGACCGTACAGCAAGATTTTTGCCAATCTTGGTGCAACGTACCGTCGTCTGCGGCGGTATAGTGATGCAGAGCGAGTCTACGACGAAGCACTCAGACAGAACCCGGATAACGCAGAAGTGCATATCGGTCGCGGCTTGCTTTTCTCGGAATTGGGACAGTTGTCTTCTGCACGCGAGGCCTATGAAAAAGCCCTGATGCTTCGATCGGATCTGGAAGAAGTGCATGTGAATCTTGGTGCGCTCTCGATACAGGAAGGAAATATTGATGAGGCTATCAACCACTACCAAGATGCACTTATGGTGAATCCGTACTTCATACAGGCACATTACAATCTCGGTGTTGCGCTGCAGGCGCAAAGTAAAGCAGATGAAGCAATAGCAGCGTATGAGAAGGCTATTCGACTTCTTCCTACGTTGACTGCGGCACGGATTAACCTTGGTCTGCTTTACCATCAGAACCAACATTTTGAAGAAGCACGTCTGCAGTTTGAGACTATCCTCAGGTACGACCCGCAAAATACCACGGCACAGTCTGCTCTAGAGCAGATGCAGCAGCAGTAGGAATAAAGGTTAGAAGCTCTTTCTCTTCACCTTCTTCTCCTTCGGAAGCATGTCCCACAAGCACTGCCACCAGATGCGAAAGCTCTCGGCGAGGTCGGGACTGAACATCACGAACACGGTGACATCGTCGAGGAGCTTTCCCGGAGCTGTGCCTGTATAGGTCACGACGTAATCACCGAAGACGTCCATCGTGGAATTGTTGTCGTATTTCTTGTCCAGGAACTTCCACTCCGTGGCGCCGGTGATGGTCGGAAGGTCGGGAATGTCTTTTGCTTCATGGTCGAAGATGGCGTGGATCTTCATCTTCTTGCGCTTCGCTTCGCGCGCGAAGTGATCGGTGTACGAGCGCAGCCGCGGGTCTGCCCACGCGCCTTCTGCCCCGAGGCGATACATGTCCTCTCCCAGTCGCAGAGCTTCGCGCATGTAGTTTTTCACGCCGTTCACTCCTTTGTAGATGTACACCTTCTCCGGTAGCTTTTTGGCATGGTAGAGTTTGCGGAATTCCGGCAAGGCGCGTTCCAGAAGGTCTTCTTTCTCGTGCACGAGTTCGAGAAGTTTCCCCGGTTCCACAGCTTCGTAGACGGTCTCTTTCCCTCCGTAGAGCTCAAAGACGAGACCTTTTTCCAGCAGGCGCTGGATGGCATCGTAGGCATTCCTGCGGTGGACTTTGGCTCGGAGTGAAATTGTGGAGACGCCACTGCCACCATACTGGAGGAGTGCGTAGTAGAGCTTTGCCTCATTGGGACTTAAGCCCAAATCTAGAAGTATAGGATGACTCAAGATGAGTAGCCTAGTGCACTCAAGAGTGCTAGTCAACACTTTTTGGTGATATTGGCCACTCATGTTCTAAATTCTACTGTGAATGCGCAAACAAAAGTGTTTGCGTGTTCATTCACTTCACAGGTCACTTTCTAGCGAAGAAAGGAGAACGTCATGGCCTTCAAAATTCTGATTGGCCTTGCCATCATCGCTCTGCTGGCTGTCGTGTTTTTCTGGCTCACGCGAGAGCGGAGAACCACGACACAGGAGCAGCTGGAAAAAGTCCGCGAAGGCAAGCGCGAGGGTGAGGCCCTCGTGCAGGATATCAACCTGCGTTCAGCCCAAGACGAAGCGCTCAAGGCGGAAGTCGCCCGCGCCCGCGGGCAAAACGAACCTCCGGTTCACTAGGATTTCTCTGCCATGGATGGTGTTTCACCCAAAACGTTTCTTTTTCACAACACTCTGAAAGGAATAGTGTCTCATGGAAAACTTTCCACACAAGAGAAAGCTGATCATCGGAGGCATCTGCGCCAGCGTGGCGCTCGTGCTGTTCCTGATCGTCTTCAACATGTACGGTAGCAATGATGACCAAAACTGGCAGGTCATCCAGGGGATCGACGGCACGGTCGCCGTGCGTGATCAGCCCGGATGGTACTTCCAGGGGTTCGCCACCGTGTGGACGTGGCCGAGGGCCATGGAAGCGCGGTATGACCAAGATGGAACCGACGAACGGCTCGGCGTCACATTCAACGACGGCGGCAAAGCCCAAGTGGAATGTTACGTGCGTTACCAACTCCCGGTGAAGGAAGAGGACCGGCGCAAGTTGCACCGCGACTTCTCCGGAAACCCGGAGCATGTCAAAGGTTCCATCCGCAACCACTTGGTGAACTGCATCAAGATCTCGGGTCCGCTCATGTCGGCATCCGAGCACCAGGCCGCGCGCAAGGCGGAATTCACCGAAGTGGTTGGTGACCAGCTTCGTCTTGGTCTCTACAAGATGAAGAAGGTCACACGCGTGAAGAAGCTGCTCCCCGGAATGCCGGCTCCCAAAGACGGAGGTGTCGATAATGATCAGATCTCCGAATCGGTGCTTGCCACCGAAATCGTGCTGGATAAGGACGGCAAGCCGGTCGTCATCGAAGAGTCGCCGTTGAAACAGTACGGCATTATGATTCTCCAGTTTTCGATCGGTGATACCGACTACGATGCGCAAACCCTCGAGCAGTTTGCCGAGAAGAAGAAGTCGTACCTCGCCGCGGAGCGTGCGAAGGCGCAGCAAATGGAGGAAATCTCCCAGCGGTTGATGGTCATTGAGAAAGGCAAACGGGAAGTTGCCGAGATCGAAGCCGAGGCCAACAAGAAGAAAATGAAGGCCACGGTGGAAGCTCAACAGCTTCTTGAGGTCGCGAAGATCAACCGTGACCAGTCGGTCATCGAAGCCATGAAGAAGGTACAGGTAGCCGAGAAGCTCCGCATGGAGGAGGAGGAACTCAAGAAGATCGCCGCGATCAAGGTGGATACGGCGAAACTGGAGAAGGATGCCGAGATCGAACGGGCAACTGCCAAGCAGAAACTCATCGAAATCGGCGGTCAACTGTCCGAGAAGGAACGGGTTTTGGCCGAGATCAAAGCCAATCGCGACGTGGAAGTCGCAAAACACTTGGCCCAGATCAAGGTTCCCGGTGTCGTCATCATGGGCGGCAGCGGCAGCGACGGCAAGGCCGGTACCCAGTCTGCGCAATTGCAGGAGAATCTGATGAATCTCCTTCTCCTGCGTCATGCCGGCGTCCTCGACGACCCCAAGAAGGTCGCCGTTCCGCAAAAGTAACCCTCAAACCCTGACCTGTGACTGTCGCAAATCCCTCGTGACTTGCGACACACCAGAAACCCCAACTGAAAAGTTGGGGTTTCTTCGTATGGGCATGAAAACATGATATGCTGCGAACTGTGGCACGTGATATGTCCATTCTTGTTATGGGAGTGCTCTTGGCATCACTCACATTTGCTCTCAGTCAGTCAGTGTTTTTCCAGGCAACGATTGTCCCAAACATATTTCTTGCATACCCCACATTCGAAGCACGGGCGGCGAATGATACGGCAGAGGCGATTGAAAATGTACTCCATCGGTGCGGGCTCACGCGGTATCTTTTCTTGGGTACGCGTCCACTGGAACCGCAGTTTTTTGAGGAAGACCGCATGGTGCCGGAAACGTTCCTCTTTTCTTTTCCATTCTTCTTCAGCTACACCTCTACATTCAAATCATTTCAGGCAGCTGTCAGTCGCACGAATTTCATTGTCTTTCGCACGAGTGAAGTGCGTGACATGACATCGAGGATGCGCCGGTATCTGGAAGAGCATTTTGCGGAAACTCCTTGGTACTGCGCCCGGGATCTGCACCCCTCACAGCCGTTTCGGTTCCTCTATCGATATCAGTAAGGATTTCTTTTGTGTTTTTATTGTAGGATCAAGTCTGTTATTGACATTATAAAAAATATATTTATAATGTTATTTAGGTCGTTTCAAACAGTCTCCAGAAAGGGGAACTCATGGCGCATCCGAGACACAATCCTCCCAAGTTTGGTCAGCGGGAACAAATGACTGCTCTGGCTGAGGTCGAAATGGATCGTCAGGAAGACGAAGACGAATGCTGGAGGGGGGAGGAAGGATACTTCTTCAATGACTCCGGGGAAGATACTCCGGACTCGGAATGGTACACCCACGAACTGGACTTTAACGACGGTTGGGGTTGGTAGCCTCACCGTCCACACCGACCTACAAAACCATCCAGTCGCATTTGCGACTGGATGGTTTACTGCTATGCTTTATGCGCTATGAATGCGGAAAACACTCTTCAACTTTTTGAGGATGCCTACGGAGGCGGAGAGGAAGTGATTCAGCTGCCTCCGGAGGATCCAACCGAAATCATTTGCGTCATTCATCCAACGGACGAGCATCCCGAATGGAGTCGTGCGGTTGCCGCTATAGAGAAGTCCGTGCCGCACGTGCATCGCATTACGACAGAAACCTATCGTATGATTCGTGGAGTGCTGCATTTGCATTGCGATGATGAAGTACACCGTCTCGTTGAGGGAGATGTGTATGTTGTTCATCCGGGACAAGTACACTGGGGGGAAACCAAAGAAGATGATGATCTTGCGATCGTCGACGTCGAATGCCGACCGGGATGGACTGCGGAGGATCACATCTTGGTGTAACGGGCCACCTGCGCCACAGACTTAAGGTGTTGTACAATTTCGACGAGTGATCCGAAGAAACATGTCTCATGGTAGGAAATTCCCTTTTCTTCGCAGAATGCTCGCACAATTTTGCGTGCTTTGCGGTAGTTCCACTGCGGCATTGTCGGGAAAAGATGGTGTTCGATTTGGTAGTTGAGCCCTCCGTAGAGCATATCTGTCACGACGTTCGCACGTACATTGCGTGAAGTGAGAACCTGCTTCCGGACGAAATCCAGTTCCATACCATCTTCCACAACGAGCATTCCTTTATGGTTGGGCGCAAAGACAATACCGAGATGAAACCCCCAAACCATATGGTGAATGCCAAGAAGAA
>PFDS01000056.1 GCA_002772605.1 Candidatus Peregrinibacteria bacterium CG10_big_fil_rev_8_21_14_0_10_49_16 | reverse complement strand
GTCATGCCGTACTGCTCAGCCTGCTCTGTTTCTGTAAGAGGCTTTTGCGAAGCGCATCCTGCGAGGAGGACGATGGATAAAAGAAGGAGTGTGGGAACGAGTTTCCTCATGGGAAAAATGGGGAAAGATATGAAAAAGAGTAAACGGCAAACACTGCCGTATTACCTGCTGAAATGAAGTGGGTTTACGTTCGCAAAATCACCGTTCCGACGAGAGTTTCCGTCGGTATCGGTGGTCTATTCGCAAAGAGGTGTATCTGGTGATTTGTACTCAAAGGTTCGGAAAGTTCCCAAAATGCGAGGGATGCCGTAGAGATGGTCGCCAGGAAGAGAACTTCCGTTTGGGGACCGAATGATGCAACAATTTCCTCTTTCTCCTCTTTGCACTGCTCACAGGGCATCGCACCTGTGTCGCCATCTTGATCCTGCGAAACTTGAGAAGCCGTCTGCATAGATCCCATATCCATCGGCATTGACCCCATAGTGACGGGGCACACAACCGTGAAGGAGAAGAGGCCGAAAAGGGCGATATATGCGAAGCGCAACATACGACTAGAATTTACATAATTATAGCCTTAAAATACTGCCATATCAATGGATTTTGGCAAGTAGCGCTTCAATTACAGTTCTCTGCCTTCCTCCATCCAACATTCCTTGCCTCCTGCTCGGAGCAGATCTGCAGAAGTGGTTCTTTGTGACGGAGGAGTGGATGATGCAACTCCTGAAATAAGTTGCCCAATGTATCTTACCTTTCATTGCACAGAAGACCCGTACTGCGAAATTTCTGCGTGCTTATAGTAGTTGTGCCAATGCATGATTCCTTCAAAAGGTTCAGAACTTCTGGCATAATAAACATCCTATGCAAGAAGCAGCACGCATGAACAGGCAGAAGCCAAAACAGAAGCTGACTATCATTATGGTCGCGGTCACTGATCTGAATCCTGCCCCCTACAATCCCCGTAAATGGGATCAGGCCGCAGTAACGAACCTCAAGGCGAGTATCCGGCGCTTCGGCTTCGTCGATCCATTAATTGTAAACGGCGCGTTGAAAAGGAAGAATGTGATCATCGGCGGTCACTTCCGCTACAGTATCGCAAAGGATCTGGGCATGACGGAAGTCCCTGTCGTGTACGTTGACATCCCAAGTATCGAAAAGGAGAAGGAATTGAACCTGCGTCTCAATCGCAATACAGGTGAATGGGATTTCGAGAAATTAAAAGACTTCGATATGGGTCTTCTTCTGATGTCAGGGTTTGACGACACCGATCTCTCGGTGATCTGGGATGGGATGCTCCAGACAGAAGATGATGAATTCGATGTGGAAAAAGAATTGGAGAAGATCAAGAAGCCCAAGACGAAATCAGGTGACCTCTTTGCTCTTGGGAATCACCGACTGCTATGTGGTGATTCGAGGAATGGAGAAGATGTCGAGAGGCTTGTCGGAAAAAGACAGATCGAGATGCTCTACTGCGATCCTCCCTACAATATTTCTCTTGATTACGACAAGGGTGTTGGCAACAAAAAGAGGTACGGCGGCCAGACAGACGACAGCAAGTCCGATGAGGAATATCGGAGTTTTCTCAAGGCGACGATGGAGAGCGGTCTCGCGGTTTGTCAGCCCGATTGCCACGTCTTCTACTACTGCGACGAGCGATACATCGGCCTCCTCCAATCACTCTATAGTGAGCTCGGACTCGACCATCGGCGCGTTTGTCTCTGGATCAAGAACAATATGAATCTCACGCCGAATAATGCGTTTAATAAGGTGTATGAGCCCTGCGTATATGCGACTCGTGGGCATCCTTTCCTCTCCCCTAAGCTCCAGAACCTTCACGAAATTCTGAATCGCGAAATCGGCTCAGGGAATAGAGCCATCGACGATGTGCTCGACCTCCTCAATATCTGGATGGTGAAGCGACTCCATAGTAGCGAGTACGAGCATCCGACCCAGAAGCCACCAACGCTCCACGAGAAGGCGCTGCGCCGTTGCACGAAAGTAGGAGACTCCGTTCTTGACCTCTTCGGGGGATCGGGCTCGACGCTCATCGCCTGCGATCAACTGAAGCGCCACTGTTTCCTCATGGAAGCGGAACCCATCTTCTGCGATCTCATCCTCAAACGCTATGAAATCCTCACGAACCAAAAACCCGAGCATATCAATTGATGTTGGTGATGTGTTCAGCCTCGGCGACCATCGGCTCCTCTGCGGAGACTGCCGAGAGACAGACGTCATCGAACACTTCCTCCAGAAAGAGAAAATATCGCTCATCCTGACCGATCCTCCGTATGGAGTGGCCTATGTGGAGGGGAAAGCATCGTTTAGCGGCAAGACAAAGAAGCATGCCGCCATCCTTAACGATCAAGCGCAAACCGATTGCGAGTACCGGCGCTTCACAAAAGAGTGGCTGGAAGCGGCTCGTCCGTTCCTTGCACGGAAGAACGCCCTCTACATCTTCAATTCCGACAAGATGCTTTTCCCGCTCCGCGAAGGAATGATCGATGCGGACTATCGCTTCGCGCAGCTCCTCATCTGGATGAAGACGAATGTCGTCGTAGGCAGGATGGACTATCTTCCGCAGCACGAACTCATCGCTTATGGATGGCATGGCAGGCATGAATTCATGAAGGGAAAAGACAAGAGCGTCCTCATCTACCCCAAACCGAACCGCAGCACACTCCATCCGACGATGAAGCCCGTGGGACTCTTGCGAAATCTCATTCTCAATAGCTCACGCATCGGGGATACTGTTTATGATCCGTTCGGCGGATCGGGGTCGACCCTCCTCGCTTGCGAGCAGACAAAGCGAAAATGCCTCATGGTCGAACTCTCTCCGGCATACTGCCAAATCATCATCAAGCGCTTCGAAAAGCTGACGGGCACGAAAGCGAAGAAGCTCCCCTCCCTATCCCATGTCGTCTCATAAAAAAATCATTTTGCCGCTCCCGAAAGAACAGATCACGATCAAGGTACGTCAGCGCCGGGAGAAGGAGTTGCTCCTTGAACAGATGAAGAGAACGCCGATCATCCAGATCGCCTGCGAAAAGATCGGTGTCAGCAGGGCGAGCTACTACCGGTGGCGGCAGGCCGACCGAGAATTTTGCAAGGCGGCCGATGCCGCGCTGCAAGAGGGTGTTCTGCTCGTGAATGACATGGCGGAATCACAGCTGCTTTCCGCAATGCGTGATGGAAATCTGGGAGCCGTGACGTACTGGCTCAAACATCACCATCCTTCGTATAAGACAAAGGTGGAAATGAATGCGTTCATTGAACACCGGAATGCTCCGCTCACGCCGGAGCAGAAAGCAATGGTGAAACGAGCGCTGAAGCTCGGAGGACTCTCCGACGAGTAAATCTCTTCCCTTTTCTATGTCCTCGAACAAGAGCACTCTCCATCGGCATCAGTCCTCCACCGAAGCGCAGATTATCGAACGATGCCTGGAGGATCAGGATGTTCGCATCGCAACCGTCAACAAAAGCCATTACTGGTTTTTCCACGTTTACTTCAATCATTATGTGAAGCATAAAACGGCACCGTTCCAACAGGAGATGTTCGCGCTTACGAAGAACGATGCTCTGCGGACCATTGTCATCACCGCCTTCCGGGGATCGGCGAAATCCACGATCATGAACATGTCGCTCGCGCTCTGGTCGATACTCGGAAAGCCCGGGCAGAAATTCATCTTGCTCGTGGGGCAGACCCAAGTCCAAGCGCGGCAGCATCTAAAGAACATCAAAGATGAATTGGAAACGAATGCCATCCTGCGCCACGATCTCGGCCCTTTTCGTGAAGAGGAGGACGAGTGGCGCAATTCCTGCCTCGTCATCAGCAACTACAATGCGAAAATAATGGCGGTGTCGATCGATCAATCTGTGCGCGGGCTGCGCCACCGCGAAAACCGCCCCGACCTTATCATCTGCGATGACATCGAGGATTTGCAGTCAGTCAAAACCCGTGAGGGTAGGGACAAAACCTATAGGTGGGTGAAAGGCGAACTCATCCCGGCAGGCGATACGGGCACCAAGCTCGTCTTCATCGGGAACCTATTACATGAGGATTGTCTCCTCAAGCGTTTGCAACGGGAAATGGGAAGCACCTCGTTGCAAGGTGCATACCGCGAGTATCCGCTCTTGGATTCCAATGATGCATGCCTCTGGCCGGGCAAGTATCCGGATCGGCAGGCGGTCAATGGCGAACGAGAAAGGATCGGAAGCGAGGCCGCCTGGCAACGTGAGTATCTGCTGCACATTCTGCCGGATAGCGAGCAGCTCGTCCATCGGGAGTGGATCCACTTCTACGATGAGCTCCCTCCCCAAGACAGCGCCGCCAGCTACGCAGTAGGAATCGATCTGGCCATTTCTGTGACCGCATCCGCCGACTATACGGCCATGGTCTCCGCACGTATCGAGGGAAATGGTGACAGCCGCCGCTTCTATATTCTCCCGAATCCCGTGAATGAGAAACTCAACTTCTTCGGAACCATCGACCGCGCAAAGGCACTCACCCTTGTGCAGGAAGGTAAGCGCAGAGCGAAGCTCTACGTTGAGGACGTTGGTTACCAGCGCTCTGCCATCGAAACACTGCGCAATGAAGGATGCTTAGTGGAGGGCGTACCCACCTACGGACAGGACAAGCGAGCGCGCCTCTCTCTTGTGACCCATCTCATCCAGTCGGGACGAGTGCTGTTTCCAAGCAAAGGCGCAGAGCGGCTCATTGAGCAACTGGTCGGGTTCGGTACCGAACTGCACGACGATCTCGCGGATGCATTTGCGATCCTGTTGCTACCGTTTATGACCGAGGAGAAGGCCAAACCGTGCGCCTTTAATCGGCTTGAAATTGAGGATTGGATCATCCTGAACCCCTGCCGAACAAAAATGAAAGGCAGGATGATGATCTGGAAAGAGCCGATCAAAAATCAGAGGTATATGGCTGTGTGCGATACAACACCGAGGCGTGGCATCGATCAAGGTCTCGAAGACAGCGAAGCGGAAGGAGGAGGAACCGACTATTCTGTGATTCAGATATGGAACCCCAAAACACTCCAGATGGTGGCGATGTTCCGAGCAAAATGGCCGTATGCAAAATTGCACGAGCCTCTGATGCAGATGGCACAGGAATACAACAACGCCTATATCATCGTCGAAGCAACCGATCATGGACTGACCGTGCTACACAATCTCAAGCGCAACGATTATCCGCAGTGGTTGATTCACAGAGAGCGCGTGGTAGACAAAAATACCAAAACTGCCACGAAGAAAATGGGTTTTTACACGAATAGCAAAACTCGACCGATCATCATCGATGAACTGGCGACGAACATCAAGGAGGGTTACGTACGTGTCCACAGCAGAGACGTGCAGAGCGAATGTTTACGGTTTGTCATTCACGATGATCGGCAACCGGCAGCGATGGACGGCTACAACGAAAACTGTGTCATGGCGATGGCGATCGCGACATATCCGGAGAACGTTCGTCTCGCAGTACAGGCTCTCAATCCCACGCAAGTGACCAAGCGCGATCTGGGACTGTAAATGGGCCTATGCGTTGGGCAGCTATACCGTGTGCTGGGAGATCGAAACGCACCAATCAAGTATTTTCTGCCTTCGATACGGATAGCACTTTTTTCGATGGTGCAAAACCTATTACGACTTATCGAGTATTATTTTCCGTAAGCAGAAAACTAGACACGTAGCCTGGCTGCTGATATTCCATGATTTGGATTTCTTGGCAGACCGCATTAAGCCGATGACCCAAGAAACATGCACCGCTCGCTGGGCCGCTGTAGAAGAGCAATAGCATCTTTGCCTTCCTTTTTTTCACAAACTGCGTAATGAGCTTCTTCGCATCTCGGACGAAAGCCGTAAGGTCGGCATTATCCTGTATACACTCTCCCGTTCCGCATGACGGCTCTAGGAGCAGTAAGGCCGAAGCATCGGTGCTTGCTTGTAGATAGGTTTTTACTTCATCCCCAATGCCCTGACTGACGCTGATGCCCACCGCCACGGTGTCGCTCTCTTTTTCTAGGGATTCGCCCTCCTCGCCTTCCTCCGATTTGATCTCCATTCTGAACTCCGTGCTTGGCCGGGCATCGGTGCGCCACATCACTCGTTGCTGGTGGAAAAACTCAATGTCGAAGCCCGCCACTTGCTTAAACGTGTGGCCGAAAGCGAACCATGAGGAAAGCCGCGCATTGCCACGGGCGCGGATCAAGTGTGTCTCCGTGTCCTTGCTCACGTTTTGTTCTAGAGTTCGCAATTCCGGTAGGAGGACTGTATTCCATGCATCGGGATTAATGAGTTGCCGCCCCGTCTCATTGAAGTGGTGCCGCCAGTGCAGCGTGTAATCGGGATCGAGATCGAGTTTTTTCTCTTTCATGGCTTCTAGGTAGACCGTTGCATATCGTTCCGCACCGGGCGACTGACGGAGATTGTGTTGCATGATCTTATTCTCCAAGACTTCCAACGTGACTTCATTCGCGGAAGGGACAGTGATGAAATCCTGCACGATGGTCGTTGCCACCCGGAGATCATTGTCTTCGTGTTTGAGATACAGATTTTCCATGCGCTCCGTGATGACTTCCTTCCAGCGTTCAACGGAGAAAGAGCCGAGATTGAACCGAAGGCATCGAAGGAATAATGCAAAGTCCGTAGGAGTCGCCCCGATTCCGGCTCTCCATTCCTCCCGGAGCTTGCCGATGCCCGTCACGGCGTCGGCATCAAAGAACTCCTGTTTGAGAGCGTTGTCATGGCCTTGTAGATAGGGGCCGAGGCCGTCTTCCGCGTCCCACGCCCAATTGCTTTCAAGGCACAGCCGCACATCGGCCTGAGGCTGCCCGGCAGTCAGCAATTCCCACGTTTTCCAGAGCTTGAACAGGAGGCTCTTGCCCTTCGTTTTCTTCAGAAGTGATTTTGTCGAATATTGCCCGCTTTTATCCGTATGATATTTCACCTGATAAAAGCAGTTTGGCCTACCCGATCCCTGCTTATGAAAAACGGTAATGTCGTCGCAGGATCCCGCGCTGTTGTTCTCAACTACAACCTGCTCAATTTGCTCACTGTCTTTTTTTAGACCCAGAATTATATACCAAGAGATAAGATGCTGGTACTCGAATCCGCCGAGGATGGGAGCTATCCTTGTTATGCGCATTCGCTGGCAAAAGGCTTTGTAGGAAGGGTTTTTTGCAGGAACGCCATTGCGCTTTCAATGGTGATGGCCTTGTCCGGGTACGCATCGAGGACGATGCCGGGCAGGAACCTCTGTGTGAGGTCGGAGAAGGTGTAGCCGTATTTCCGCTCGTCCGTCGGTCCCATTGCCTTGGCAAGTGCTTGCAAATCCTTTTGGGCGATCTTCGTACCCGTCAGTCCTTTCTCGATGATCGAGAGCCGCTGTTCCTCATTCGGGCGTGTGAAGGTAACGATACCCGCCGCCCTTCTCTGCACCGCCGGATCAATCGCACCGACTCTGTTCGTGCACATCACAACCAACGCTGGGACGTTGCCGTTGGCGATCCGATCAATGCCTTGGATGAGCGCATTGACGCCCGTGCGGTCTTCGTGGTGCATTTGATCCAATTCCCGCGACTGTGCGAGTGCATCCGCTTCATCAATTAGCAGGATGCCGCATGTGTGATGCCGCTTGCCTTTTGGCGACGTGCCGATCTGACCCATGAAATCATCAAAGGACTCCGTAATGAGGCCGCTGATCTGGCCGACTCTCCCTGTCCCACGGGTTTTGAGACTGAGACGAAACAATTTAATCTCCATCTTTTCCCTCGCCGCCACTTCCGCTCCAAAGCTCTCCGCAAGCGTCGTCTTCCCGGTGCCCACGTCCCCCTCGAAAATGAAAAGTGGCGGGCGGTTATGGAAATACTGCACTGCGCCGATTACCTTCCCATGCTTCTCCTTGCTCCATTTCTCTAGGAGTGAGTGATCGAGAATGATGCTTGCCTCCTTTACGATCTGGTCCTTCTTGTCGTCCAGACCGACAAGCGCGTCAAATTGCCTTCTCCGATCTTCATTCGGGAACGTGTCTACGGCGTCAAAAATCATGCTGTCGCTCATGGGCTAGGAGGCAATGAAAAGGTTACGATCAATGCTCACGCCGTTGCGTCCATATGTCTTGCAGCTGGCTGATGGCCCGGTAGCGAGTGGGGTTTCTGTTGCACCTACCCGCACCCAAGGCAATTTCGTCTTTTTGAAGGCAAGCCGCTGCTCAGTGGTGAGCGCATTGAAGGCATCAGTGTACTGCATATAGGAGTTGAATACTGCTCCCACCGTATTGATCGTTGCGGGAATCCCGCCGGATTCATCGTTCCTTACTACCCAGCCGTCCCACCGCACCTTGTACCGCAGACGGAAGATCCATTCGCCGTTGCGCTTGAAGCCGTAGTCAGCACAATCCATGTAGCGATAGGCTAGCAGTTCGACGACTTCCCGGATGTGATCCGCAACCGCTTCGGCAGAAAGAAGCCCCGGATAAAAGATGTGCACCTGCTCCAAGTCACTGGCGATACGGGACGCGAGGAACCGCGCATCTGTCCGCGTGAATGTCTCGGTGAGGGTGCCAGTAGTCGTCATATGGCAATGAAGAAGGAATGACCGAACACCCGCTTCCACAATTCCGCGGCCTCTCCTTTGGTAATGGAGTACTTGGCCTGCGTGATCGCGTCGAAGGCTTTTTGTGCCTCATCCACGATGAGCATTCGGTTTTCCTCGGTATACCGGGATGCCACGTTGTTGTCGGGGTTCACGGGGTCAAAAATGCCGATAATCTCCACATCCGTTTTGTCTGGCACGTCGTCGGCGTCGTAGTTGTCCGCAAAAATGACCCGCTCTTTGAGGCCGCTGTTGAGGATGTAGCCGAAGAATTGGGCCAGTGCCGTGGGATAGTCCGTCACGTCCATTTTTCCCGTGTCTACCAGATGAGCGCAGATCAGTTCGAGCATGAATGACTTGAAGCGGAAGGATTGATTCGCCCCCTTCTGCAACTTGGCCCACCACTTCACCAGCCGCACGACCTGAGCGAAGTGGTCCGGGTGTTCCTCTTTACGCTTGCGGATGAACGCGAGGTGCAGGGGGATGCTCGTCAGCACCCGGTCATCCATGCCCCACGGGATGAGATAACCCTTGCCGTCCGGCTCGCCGTCATAGATGACGGGCACCATATCCACGTCCAGCCCCGTTCCTTTATAGGTGATGGTGACGCAGTGCGCCCCGGCCTCGATGGGCAGGATTTGGGAGGCATCCATGTTCTGCGGCTTCGCTTCGATGAGACGATCCCGGAGCCACGTCAGCAAATCGCCCTCCTCCACGTCTTCTTTCGCAGCCTTCAAGTACACCGCTACGTCCATATCGTTGATCGTGCTGAGGGCCGTCCCTTTCTCCACGCTCCCGGAGTGGTACATCCTCAGATGGTCGTAGTCCGCATGATCGTTGATGTACTTCTCCAAGCTCTCGCGGAGATTATTCGCCTGTGCGCGGTACGTTTTCCGTTTTTCGGAATCCAAGTTCACCTTCTCCTTGGCAAAGGAGAGGATTTGACTATGCCGCACGAAAGGTGGTTCTGTATCCATCGAGTCTATGGAGATGGAGTGTAGCGAATCGTTAGCAAAATGAAAGGGAGAGTGCTAACAGCAGCACCCTCAACGTGAAGCAATAGCCAAAAAATCATCTATTTTTTCTGAAAGTCTGCACGGATGAAATTACGCAACTCGAACACAATGTCGAAAATGAACAGATAGTAGTGCCCCCGCCTCCATGATCCAAAAATGGAGGAGAAAGGAGAGGGCATGCCGTAAGCGAAAGAGTCGCCCCTTGCGATCGTTTTCGTAGAGAAAGCGCTTTTTGGCGTCTTTTTGAAGGAGGCAAGCGGGTCTTTCGCCTGGATACGGAGGGGGTGCTGCGGCATTACTGTGTATGCCTATTTCTTCCCCCTCATTCCCTATGGCAACCGCCACTCTGAGCCAAACCAAGGCTCCCAAAACACCCATACCCGAACCGACCCACCTCGATCTCGCACCGTCGCTCGCGTCCACGGGAAAAATGAAATACTGCCTGTATGCGAGAAAGAGTAGCGAGGACGATGAGCGCCAAGCACTCAGCATCGATTCGCAGATCAAGGCGATGCTGGAACTTGCGAAGCGCGAGGGACTGGAGATCGCCGAGGTGCGTCGCGAGAGTCACTCCGCCAAGGCATCCGGTGCGCGGCCGGTCTTCAAGCAACTGCTCACCGATGTTCGCGCGGGCACGTTCAACGGCATCCTGACGTGGGCTGCCGATCGCCTGAGCAGGAACGCAGGCGATCTCGGCACCGTCGTCGACCTCATGGATCAGGGACGTCTCATTGAAATCCGAACGCATGGACAGAGGTTCACCAATAATCCCAATGAGAAATTTCTCCTCATGATCCTCTGCTCACAGGCGAAGCTGGAAAATGACAACCGAGGAATCAACACGAAACGCGGCATGAAGACGAGGGCCGAGATGGGGCACCGTCCCTGCATCCCTGCGCTCGGGTACGCGCTGGAGAAGCGACCGGAGGACAAGAAGAACAGAGTGATTCCCTGCCCAATTCGTGGAGCGTTCGTGCGGCAAGCGTTTGAGAAGGTGGCATACCAGCATACGAGCGGCAGGCAACTCTACCGCTGGATGCAGGAGGTCGGGTTCACGACAAAGCTCGGAAGGACGATCACCCTCAGCATGATCTATCGAATGCTGCGAAACCCCTTCTATACAGGGAAATTCGAGTATCCGGTCGGAAGCGGCAACTGGTATCAAGGAACCTATGAACCGCTCGTGCCTCAGCACCTCTTTGACGAAGCCGGAAAGGTGCTCGACATGGCCCCGAAGAAAGCGTGGGGCACGAAGGAATTCGCCTTCACGAAAATGATGCTCTGCGGCCAGTGCGGCTCAGGCATCACCGCGGAAGAGAAGCACAAGAAGATGAAAGACGGCAGCATCCGGAAATATGTGTACTACCGCTGCTGCCACGCAAAAGATATCAATTGCAAAGACGGATCGATCCGGGAGGATGAACTGCTGGAACGACTCCTGAAAATCATCGAGACAGTCGACCTCGACCAGCTCGGAATGAAGCATAAACTGCAGGAGGAAGTCTCACGTTACGAAAAATTCACGACGGGAGTGCTGGGGCAAACGTCACAGCAGAAGATGCCCAAGGTAGAGATCAAGATGTATGCGAAGTACATCCTGCAGCAGGGAAAGATGGAGGAGAAGCGCGAGCTGCTCTCCTGCCTCAAGAGTAAGCTTATCCTGAAGGAAGGCAAGGTGACGGTCGCGGAGAAGGCGGACAAGCAGTAAATGACATCGAACGTACCGCCGCATCGGGTGGTACGTTTGGTCTTTGGTGGAGAGGAGGTTTTACCACCCGGCAGGTACGCCTCATGAGAATGTTTTTCCGTAAGGGAGGCATGCGGGTCTCTTGAGCGTTCGATGCCCGTCTGGGGAGGGCGAAACTGTCCATTGTGAATGTTGAGCTTTTGGCTAACCCTAGCGGTCTATTGACCATAGCCAGTGATGGCAGCCCCAGGGAGAATCGAACTCCCGTTACCAGGATGAAAACCTGGCGTCCTAACCATTAGACGATGGGGCCACTACAGCAAGTATATAACAGAAAACCATGAAAAGGAGAAAATAATTTCTTGCACAAAATTTTGGGGTTCGTACACTTCCACGCAATGCCTAAAAAACCTTGTAAGTTGATAGACAATCTAAAGGTTAAACGTGGCCTTGCTGGACTCGGTCTCTTTACAGAAGAGCCGATTAAACGTGGTTCATTTATCATCGAATACTTTGGACCTCTTCTCACTGAGAAAGAGGCTGACAGAAAGGCTGGCCTCTATCTCTTCGAAGTTCCAGACTCCAAGTGGACCATCGATGGCAGCGGACGTGACAATATCGCCCGGTACATCAACCATTCCTGTAAACCCAACTGCGAAACCATCGCCAATGGAAAACGTATCTACATCCATGCCTGCAGAAACATACAAGCAGGAGAAGAACTTAGCTACGATTACGGGAAAGACTACATGGATGGGATTCCATGCATATGTGGATATTGCCCTCACCCCAACCCTCTCCCACAAAAATGAGAGAGGGGGGATAAGGAAGGTTTCAATTAGCCATTATCTCGTGACTTCATGAAACACTCTTTGCAGAGCACAGGCTTGCCACCTTCTTCCACGGGACGTGGTTTGAAGGGGACCTGGCAAGCGGCACCACACTCTGCACAAACAGCGTCGTGCATATCGCGTGGACCGCGGTCAGACTTGCGAGCCTGACGACAGGCCTTACAGCGCTTGGGGGCGCTGAGTTGTTTGGAGTCGTAGAACTCCTGTTCAGCTTCGGTGAAGTCGAACGTAGCTCCACAGTCTCCACAGGTGATCTGTTGATCAGCCATGATAGGAAAAAGAGAAAAAAAGATAGAAAGGCATACTGACCGTGCCTTCTTCCAGTTTTCTCGGGATAGACCGATTTTCTGCCCGAAGGACGTTCTGTAGCTGTTCGAAGTGTACACAAGTGGCTTATCCTTGCCAAGACTATTTCTCTCGTGCTTCAAGCTCCCGCAAAAGGAGACGCGCGTACTGCCCCGTACGCATCTGAAAAGGATAGGCTAAATCGGCTTCCTGAAGGGCAAAAGGTGCAAGTAAGTGAAAAACATCAGTGGAAGCCACTGCTCCTTCTACCACAGAAGTCCGTCTCAACCGCTCGAGCAACTCAACCCAGCGCATGCCACGGAAATACGCTACATCTTTCCTATTGGCAAACCGTAAGGGGTTTCTCATATCCACATGCCCACGCATCACCCGATAGGTATTCAGCCATGCCTGCAAGAGGCAGTTCTCCTCATGGGATATGTTCTCATCCCACTGAGAAAAAAACATCGGCCACACGGAAGAGTCGATATTACGCAACAAATTCACCTGCTGTCTGAATACCGCAGAAAACGATTTGTCTTCCTCCTGACCGTCCTCGATAAAGGTGACTGCTAAAATGTAGAAAGGTAGAGGTCGCCTATCCTCACCAAAGAAGTTTTGCAGAAAAGCATCTTCACGAAAGAGTGCGAGTCCTTCCTGAAATGTCTCATCACTCAGCGTAAATACTCTATGGGCATCACCAAGAACACTCTGAGCATTTGCATACTGCAGAACATGTCCTTCAATTTCATGCACACACAGCCTGAGCAGTTGTTTCCCTGTCACTTTTCGACCACGAGGAATGAGAATCACCGGTCCGCCTGAGTCGTATGGACGCACATCAATCGACGTGACTTCATCACAAATGGAGACCGTAAACTTCCCATCGCCGGGCTCCTGCTGAAGCAGACCATACGATTGTAATACCCACTCCAATGCGTTACGGATGTCATCCGCGTTATACATCACATCGGTGCTTTCAAGCTGTGCAACTTCAACCTCGGAAAGTTCTTTTTGGAAAGTGTCCGAAGAACCTTGTTGCAGTCGTCGGTATTCACCCTTTGCATCCTCAGCCAACAGTGGATCAACAGGGGGATACTTCATATCAAAAACATCACGGATGCGTTCCTCTCTCTGCACAAGAGTCGTTGTCGTGTCCTGCAATGCTTCAATAAGCGTACACGTAGCCAGCTGATCCTCTATGGCCAGTTGCAGCGCCTGGCAAATAATAGACTCCTGTGCTGACTGAGTAGCAATATCGGATACCGTTCGCTGTACCTTCTCCAAAGTAGAACGCTGAACCAAAACATCATACTCTGCACACACATAATCAAAACAAGGCTCGTACACTTCCTCTTTCTTGTAAGCGTGAAAAAATGCTTTTTGCTCCCTATCACGACTCGCTTTGGTTGGCGTGACAACTTCCACAGGATTCCAATGGGATAGCCGCAGAAATTCATCAAGCACCTCTTGAACAGGAGGACTGTACTCCACCTTCCGTGGCAAACGCTCTTCCGAGACAGGTTCTTCTTGTAAATATGTTCTCAAAACATCAGGTAAATCTTCCAATAAAGGAAATGTTTCTGAGAGAGACATTAATTAATAATATACAATAATTTTTATTATATGTCAAAAATTTCCTTTTCATAGACATAGTATGCAAAACTGTCTGCATGCCGCGCTTTGATTTTCGATGTACATCCTGCTCCAAGCTCTTTGAAGCTACTCTTCCCTTCGGATTAAAAGACATGCCGTCCTGCCCAGAATGCCAGCAAAGCGCCACTGTGGAAAAACTCCTCACTCCTCCACTCGGCATTCACTTCAAAGGAAGTGGTTTCTACAAAACAGACGACGTAAAAGGCCTACCAAAGAGTGATCAAAAAAACGAAAAAACAGAGGCAAAAAACCAAGAAAAGCCTAAAAAAGAAGGTTCGGCAAACTCGGAGGGCAGTAAAAGTAGCCAAAAGTTATAAAAAGTGTTAAAATAATAGTGATGTCCTTGCGACAGTACACACAAAAACAAGAATTCCGGCATGTCCTCGAGGTCATTATTGACCTCTCCAATACAGCACTCTTTTTCGTGTGGCTTGTACTCACGATCGGTTTTGCCATCCTCTACTGGCTGATGGCGCAGTACGTACCTGAACATAGCCCTACGCTACTCACAAACCCATCCCCACTGATCAACCTTGCCAATAGCCTGTACTTCAGCATTATTACTGCAACATCCACAGGGTATGGTGATATTGTCCCACAAGGGTACTCGAAGCTATTTGTAAGTGCACAGGCTATCCTCTCCCTCTCTACCTTCGCCATCCTGATTACCAAACTCGTTTCACGTAACCAGGACTACGCTCTGCAGCAGGTACAGAGGATGACCTCGGAAGAAAGTCTGCATAATCTATTTGAAGAGATGTTTCTCATTCGCAAAGACTGCGATCGCTTCATGCAGGAAATCGAAGAACATCAAACACTGCCTGACAAACACTGGAATGATCTCCTGATCACTTATGAACGCTTTCAGGTACTCTACGAAGAGGTACCGAGTTTTTACACAAAAGCTATCCACTTCTACTCCATTGATCCCCGACGGGAAAAACTCCTCATTGAGGCAGTACATCGCACACTCGATCGCATCGTGCGCTTTGTGGACACCATGGATCGCCACGCAATTGACTGGAAAACGCGTGACGATTACATGGAAAAGTTTGAAGAACTCCTGGAAACAACCGTAACGACATTCCAGGAGTGGACAGAACATATCCCGGAAGAGCGCCGAGACCGTCTGCAGCAAATTGAACACGATATTGAACAGCTGCAATCACTCGTGGAAGACATTATCGACGAGGCCTGAACCCTCCGCCACCTCCATGCCGTGGCGGTCGAGGACCACGTGGTCGATCTTCACGATATCCTTCCGGTGCTTCCTGTAATTGTTTGATGGACAAACGTGTTTTTCCCTCACTTGCATCGTACTCCACTACTTTCGCCTTCACCTCATCCCCAACGTTCAGTACATCTTCAACATTTTCGGTACGTTGCCACTGCAGTTCAGAAATGTGGATCATGCCATCTTTGCCACGGAGAAATTCAACAATAGCACCGACGCCCGGAATGATACGAACAACCTTACAATCATACACCATGCCTACCTCCGGTTTCGCAACAATGCCAGCAATCCACTCCTTCGCTTTCTGCATCGTTTCACCATCTACTGAAGTCACAAAGATCAAACCACTGTCATCGATATCAATCTGCACACCCAAATCCCCCGTGATCTTCTGAATGGTCTCCCCTCCCTTTCCGATCACCAGACGAATGTCATCGGGATTGATCTGAATGGTTTCAATACGCGGTGCATATGGACTCAGCTCTGTGCGAGGCTCTTTAATAGCCTGAAGCATTGCCTGCAGAATGTGCAGACGTCCCTGGTGTGCACGCTCAAGAGCCTCCTTGAAGACATCGTCAGGAAGTCCCTTCAGTTTACTATCCATCTGAATCGCCGTCACACCCTTTTCCGTTCCAGTGACCTTAAAGTCCATATCTCCGCCAAAATCTTCCTCATCCTGCAAATCGGAAAGCACAACATACTGCCCCCTCTCTTCATCAGACATGAGACCAAGTGCAATACCGGCGACAGGAGCAGAAAGAGGAACACCGGCAGCCATGAGTGCCAGCGTTGATCCGCATGTTGCCGCCATAGAAGATGAGCCATTACTTTCCAGAATTTCTGTTACCGTACGAATGGTGTACGGAAATTCTTCCTCTGAAGGCAGTACTGGCTCAATGCCACGCTGAGCAAGATTGCCATGACCGATCTCCCGATTTCCGACAAACAATCGATTGCTCGTTTCTCCGACAGAAAACGGTGGGAAATTATAGTGGTGCATGTATCGCATTTTTCGCTCCCCTTCCATTCCTTCAACCAGCTGTTTATCACCGGGAGAACCAAGTGTACACGTCGTCAGCCCTTGCGTTTCTCCACGTTGGAACAGCGCAGAACCATGCACACGCTTCGGCAAAACATCAATCACGACAGAAAGTGGACGAATTTCATCCACCTTGCGACTGCTCATGCGTATGCCTTCTTCAAGGACTAGTCGTCGCACTTCACTTTTGATCAGTGCATCGACCAACACCGATGCATGTGCAAGAAGCTCTTCTTTCTCTTCGTCATTCCCAAGAGAGAGCTTTCCTCCAGCAATGGCTTCTTCCAGTTGCTTTGCAGCACCATTGATGTACTCATTGAAGATGCGTCTGCGCTCTAACTTCTCAAGGGAATCCTTGATCGCCTTATTGACTGCAGGGAGAGCCCACTCTTCGAGAAGCGCATACGCTGCAGCATGCATGTAGGTTCCGGATACACTCCATTTTTGCTTTCCGATTTTCTTCTGAATATCTGCAAAAAAGGTAGCAATTTTCTGTGCCCACTTCTTCCCAAATTCTATTGCACGAAGGATCTCCGCTTCCGATACCTGATTCGCTCCAGCCTCAATCGTCACTACTCGGTCTTTTGATGCTGTAAGGAAAAGGTCCAAGTCACTTTTTTCCCGTGCTTCGTTAGATGGGTTGAGCACAAGTTCTCCACCAATCAGCCCAACACGCACCGAACCGAGCGGCCCATCGCAGGGGCACTCGGAAAGAGCTGCGGCAAGGTTCGCGGAATTTGCTGCAGCGATATCGTGACCGTGTTCAAAATCGTAACTGAGAACGGTACAGAAGATCTGAATGTCGTTGTAGAAACCTTTGGGAAACATGGGACGCAGTCCGCGATCTACCATGCGACCGAGGAGGACGTACTCATCTGCAGGACGACCTTCACGTTTCCGAAAACGTGATCCGGCAATTTTCCCTCCTGCGTAGTACTTCTCCTGATAGACAACCTGCAATGGGAGAAAGTCGACGCCATCACGCGCCTCAGCGCCCACTGTACAGTTGCTCATCACCACCGTATCGCCCATCTGGCAGACAACTGTGGCATTTGCCTGATTTGCCAAAAGTCCTGAGCGGACAACCAGCTTTTCATCTCCCAAATCGAGGGAGAATTCCTGATCTTGTAACATACAACAAGGGTAAAAAATAGAGAATCCCCATACCCTTGCGGTGGATTCACAGGTTAGGGCTGTATCACAGCGCTAGCACGTAAACCCAAGCATAAGGGTAGAGAGCTTTAGTATAACACAAAAAAACTTATCTCTTCAACTTATTTGCCTCCAGGACCTTCTGGTACTCCACCGGCTTATTCATGCGAAGATAGTTGAGAAGTCGGCGGCGCTGGGCGACTTTTGCGAGCAGACCGCGACGTGCTGAGTGATCTTTCTTATGTTCCTGCAAATGCTTTGTCAGAAGGGCAATTTCTTTCGTCAAAATGGCCACCTGCACATGCGGAGATCCCGTGTCTTTCTTATGAGTACGATGCTTGGAGATAAGGGACCGTTTTTGCGTGCGTCTAAGAACCATAGTGAGAAAAGGGGAAATACGGAAAACCTACCCCGCCACGCCCTTGCGAACCTTTGAAAAGGGATATCCAAAAGCATGGACATAAAGATTATTCCATATGAAACTGGTAAAATCAAGAGAACATTGAGAATACACCCCTCGGAGCCGTATACTCCATATCTATGAATATAGACACACTCATCATTATTGGCGTGCTCATTGGATGCACAGCTTTTATCGTCTTGAGAAAATCCCGATCACCCTTATCTGGTACAGAAGAAATTGTTCAAAAAAAAGATGAGTATATAGGAGAGCTGAAACAGCAAGTTGCAGAACTACGATCAGAAAATGACCGTATGTCTGGAGAAGGCAAACAGTTCTATGCACAAAATGTGAATTTAGAAAAGGACATG
This sequence comes from Candidatus Peregrinibacteria bacterium CG10_big_fil_rev_8_21_14_0_10_49_16, assembly GCA_002772605.1. Classification (GTDB taxonomy): domain Bacteria; phylum Patescibacteriota; class Gracilibacteria; order Peribacterales; family Peribacteraceae; genus 2-02-FULL-49-16. The sequence goes on along the minus strand of PFDS01000056.1, from coordinate 6,625 downwards.
CAAATTCTTCGAAAAGAAAATGAAAAGTTACAGAATACCATTTCCAAACATGAAGCCACTGCTGAACGCAAAGAAAAGGAACACCAAGATGCTCTAAACAAATTGCACACTTCAGAAGAAAGCTGGAAACAGGAACGGGCTCGTGTGCAGCGCGAAGATGACGAGCGTCGACAAAAACAATTGGAAGAATGGGATCATATGTGGAAAGAACATGAAGACTCCGTGAAGTCACTCATCTTCGATCTCTGCAAAAAACCAGACTTTAACTTTGTTGCGTACGACAGTAATAACTTGCCAGAGGGTTTTTATGGAAAGCTAAAACCTGATTGCATGATAGCCTTTCTCGAACAATACGTTATCTTCGATGCAAAGATCTCTTCTAGTAAGAATTTGCAAACATACATTAATGACCAGGTAAAAAGTACAACAAAGAAAGTGAAGGGAAATGAAATAATCTACCCCGCGATCTTTCTTGTCATCCCAACTGAAGCATTGAAACAGCTAAAGAAAACACGCTTCTACGAAGACGGCTTCAGCTTCTTTGTTATTTCTCCAGAAGCGATACCGCCTATTCTCGCATCCTTCAAGAAAATAGAAAACTACGAATTTGCTGAACAGATGGATCCGCAGCAACGAGAAAACATTGTAGATCTTATTGCACAATTTGATTTTCACATTAGTTCTCGCAACGCCGTGGACTTTGCATTAATGCAACACGGATTGGAAACATTGGGGCGCGCGAAAAACATAGATCCTGCTCTAGTAGAAGAAATTGCTATTAAAAAATCAAAGATGAGAAATCTCAATCTCAATACAGCAGAGCAAAAAAGGCTGACCACAAGTCCCGAAGCAATTAGGGCAGAACTAAAAAATTTGACCAACCCACAACCACAAATGCAAATAGATGATGTCTGAATATAAAAATTGAGACGTCCTAGGAGGACGTCTCAACTCTCCTTCCACAGAAAAAGATCACTTGTTTTGCAACCAGCCACAGCCCGAAACGCGCCCTTCCCCTTTTGATATAGGCTCGGGAAGCAGAAACTGCGGCAGCGGCTGATTCCAGTCCTTCGGCACCTTCATCCCTGCAAAGAAATATTCACAATCGTCTTCCATCACAACAGATCCATCGGTTATGACGAATCCCGCATCTTTCAACTTCTGTTTGACAGAGAGCCACGCATCCGTGGTAGCTCCCCCCATGGATGTTCGATTGGGCGATGTTTTCACCTGAATGAAATACACCGCATCAGAACCTTTCAGGACGTTACCCGGAACAAACACACTGTATCTCTCCCAGTAGACATCCAATTGCCTGTCGCGCACAGCCACCGTTTCCTGGAGTTGGCGATTTTCCTTGTGCGACAAGAAAACTCCAGTGCCAAGAGCCAGGATAACGACACAAAGAATACCGACTATCACTCTCATGATTCACCTCACTTTGAAAAGAGCGGAAGGAGAAAGAGAAGTATAACATAGGATTGTAGAAAAAGAGGCGCCGCAAGCGAAACCAATACGCTATACTGATGCTTCACATGCCCACTTCCCTCACTCTTGACCGCATTTTAGAGCCCTTAAACGAAGAACAGAGAAAGGCCGTTGAACATACGAACGGACCGACATTTATCTTGGCTGGAGCAGGAAGTGGTAAGACGCGTGCGCTGACCCACCGCATCGCCTACCTGATGCATAACGGCGTGGAGCCATGGCAAATCCTTGCCGTCACATTTACAAACAAAGCGGCAAGTGAAATGAAAGAACGTGTTCAAAGCCTGCTCAGCATTACTGCAGAAAGCTCTGAATTTATTATGCAGAACAAAGAGCTCTCTGCAGCAAAAATTCCTACTATGGGAACATTTCACTCAGTCTGTGTTCGCATTCTCCGACGAGATATCGAACAGTTGGGACGTGATCGCAATTTCGTGATTTACGATGCAGATGACCAGCAGAAACTCATGAGAGAAGTACTGAAAGAGATGCACATTGATGAATCGGAACTCAAACCTCGCGCAGCACTCGGCTACATCGGACGCTTCAAGGCGGAAGCCATGAGTCCGAAGGACGCAGAAAAAGATGCTACAACTGCGAGGTTGGAACAAGTGGTTCGCGTGTACGCGCACTACCAAAAAAAGTTACGCGAGAGTAACGCACTCGATTTCGATGATCTTATTCTCGAAACCGTACATCTCTTCCACGAATGTTCAAAGGTGCTGGACCGATACCAGGAAACTTGGCGCTACCTGCACGTTGACGAGTATCAGGACACCAATCACGCACAATACCTCTTCATCACGCTCCTCGCACAAAAGTACCGTAACCTCTGTGTCATCGGCGATCCCGATCAGTCCATCTACGCATTCCGCGGAGCGGATATCCGAAACATCCTGGAATTCAAAAAGGAATATCCTGATGCAGTCGAGATAAAACTCGAACGTAACTATCGTTCAACACAACCGATTCTCACCGCAGCAGATGGTGTTATTTCCCCTAACCCGAACCGTCCCGAGAAGAAGATGTGGACAGAACGCACAGATGGACCGCACGTTCTCATTCATGAAGTGGAACACGAACGCAGCGAAGCGGAAGAAGCCTTGCGCGCTGTGGAAGCGAAGAAACGCGAAGGTCTGACACTGAATGAGCAGGTCATTCTCTACCGTACCAACGCACAGTCCAGACTTTTCGAAGAAGCCTGCATGCGTTTTGGCATTCCTTATAGGATTGTTGGCGGATTTAAGTTCTACGCACGAAAAGAAGTAAAAGACATTCTTGCGTACCTCTACCTCCTCTTGAACCCACAGGATACAGTTTCCCTCCTCCGTGTGATCAATGTTCCCGGAAGGAAAATAGGTCAAACTACGCTCGATAAGATCCAAACATATGCAAATGCACACGGCCTAACCTTGTGGGAAACACTGGAAGAAATCCAAAATGTTTCTGCACTCTCACAACCGAAACAAGAAGTGCTCCAACGCTTCACGCACCTCATCAAAGAGTACCGCATCAAGTCAGAACATGACACAGTGAGTAATCTGACACAAAAACTCATAGAAGATCTGGGACTCGAGCGCTGGCTGAGAGACGAAACGGAAGAAGGTGAAGAACGTTGGCAAAACATTCAAGAACTCATCAGTGTCATGCATAAATACGACACACTGCCTCCGCAGAGCTCTCTCATGTTCTTCCTGGAAGAAGTTGCCCTCGTCTCGGAGGTGGACAAACTCAATGAAGCAAAAGACGATGCCCTCACGCTCATGACTCTCCACCTCTGCAAGGGGCTGGAGTTCGAACATGTCATTATTGGCGGGTGTGAAGAAGGCATTTTCCCACACAGTTCCAGTAGCTTCGATCATGCACAACTCGAAGAAGAGCGCCGTTTGATGTACGTCGGCATGACACGCGCAAAGACCCACCTGCATATTCTTTGTGCTCAGCAACGTATGCTCTGGGGCAATACACAGAACAATGCTCCCAGTAGATTTTTAGACGATCTGCCAGAAACAGTGGTCGAGAGGAAAAGCCACAGTGTCTTAAGCAGCTTCGGCTGGAAACCCGCCTCGACAACGCTCGGGGTGGACAAAAAGGTGGAACCCTATCGCCAACACAAAGAAATTGACATCGAATTCAACCAGGATATCGATTGGAGTGAGATGGATAGTCAGATACACGACCTTGAAGAAGGATCTCGCGTGCATCACCCAACCTTCGGCACGGGAACCATCATGAGTCGCAACGGTGACATCGTAGACATTCAGTTTGATGGCGGCGAACGCAAAAAATTCGCCCTGAGTATTGCGCCATTGAAAGCTGTATAACACTATTTCATCACCATCCCGCGTGCTACGGGAGTGCCGTCTTCTACCCAACTGTAATCGGACGTACCGTCGGTCCACGTAACGGAGCCCGTGGATGTCAATGTGCCGGCACCGTTGAGAGATAACTGCAACGATGGATTCGTCACAGTGCTATCGGTTGATACATCGGCGAAAATACGCACGCGACGTTTGCCGACAGTTCCTAACGTGCCATGCGAAAGAGGAATGGATGCGCATGTGAGCGTGGTCGACGACAGGGAACAGGAATGCATATCACCGGCACCATCCCCTTGAAGTGTGAAGTTTGTAAGCATGAGATCATTCGTTGCACTCACAGTGAATACCAAATCACCGACGGAAATTTCTGCAGAATTATCGCTACGTTCTGACAAAAACTCGAAAAATCCCACAAGCTGATTCGATCCAAAAGGTATTGTCCCTTCCGCTGTATCAGCATTGCGAACATCCGTAATGCGGGCACGTGCCGTTTGGAACGGGAGGAATGTTTCCGAAGATGTTGTCGTCACTGTGGAATTGGACCAAATGCCATCTCCTGTCACAGTAAAGTCATCTACCTGTACATGCTCCCCTCCAACTCCTCCACTGTCCTTATCCTTCATCATTGCACGAACATAGATAGATACATTTTCCCGTTTTGGTATATCCAACGTTCCTGAGGACAGTGTCAGCGTGTAACGAAGACCAGTCCCAACAGAGTTATCCAGATTCGCACGACCTAAGTAGCGACGGTCTTCGTCATAAACAAAGAGTGCCTCAACACTGCGTACTGACTGCGTCAGATCAACGGCAACTTCCGTCACCGTAAAAGGCTCATCATCATGAAAAATCCTCACTTTGGCCAACATGGGAGACACCTGACCGAGGAGAAGAAACTGCGAACGCACATCCGTATCGGACAGTTCATCATAACGTACATTGGATTGGGAAGAAGCAAAGGATGCAAAAGATGCAAAAGAAGAACTAGACGCATGAGATGAAAAAAGTGGCAAGAGCACTTCTCCTTCTTCCGCAGATCGGAGCAGGTCTAACTCTCCTTCAGAGTATGCGAGAAATGCTGCAGCAAGACGGGCAAGCTCACCGCGCATGAGGCGATGGCCAGGTCGCAGACTTGGTAACACCAGTCCATGCTGCTCCGCAGCACGCAAGAAAGGCACATACCATTCTCCTTCGTCGGCAGAAACAGGAAGCTGAAAGATATTCACAAACACTTTAAGCACTTCTTCATACTGCACAGACCGTGCGGGCTGAAAAGGCCATTCATCTTTGGAGAGACCCGGTAAAGCATTCCCATGCACAATGCCGAGTTCTTTAGCACGACAGACAAAACTCTCAAACCATACGCCGAAAGGCACATCAGGAAAACATCCTGACGGATAGGTTCCAGCACCTTCTGGAGAAAGCTTCATGGCAATTTTCATGAACTCTGCACGGTTGACAAGATTGTATGGACGAAATGTCCCATCGGGATTGCCTTCCAGAACTCCCTCCTGCGTGAGCACAGTCACGCCAATAGCTGTCTCTCGATCAGGAACACTATCTGCGTAACCCCAGGATGCAGAGTAATCCCGCGCAAGAGTCACAAAAGGCACAGCTGCAATCGGGAGAGCGAAAAACCATAGGAAACGCATGATTGGCAGTATACCCTTACAGAACATGGAACTTGCACAAGAAGTACACGGTTTTTGTAAAACACATCGTTTGCAGCTCAATAAAGACCTCGGACAACACTTCCTGATCGATCAAGCTGTGCTCGAGAGTATCGTCGAAACAGCCGACATTCGGCCACAAGATTGCATTGTGGAAATCGGCTCGGGAATCGGTGTGCTCACACGGGAGCTTCTTAAAGCTGCGAAACATGTCACTGCTATCGAGATTGATACAAAACTCATTCCCCTCCTCAATGCATTTACACATGCACCACACCATCTCACGCTCATCAACGGTAATGCCCTCCAGGTACCATTCCCAACCGATCCATACAAAGTTGTCGCAAACATTCCCTACCACATCACTTCTCCACTGCTGCGACATGCGTTCTTAGAATCTAAGCAGCCGCCACAATCACTGACACTTCTTATGCAGAAAGAAGTTGCGGAGAAAATATGTGATACAGAGCATGCCGGACTTCTCACCATTCTCGTCCACCTCTTCGGGACACCTCACACGATCTGTACCGTCCCACCCGCAAGTTTTCTCCCGCCACCACAGGTAGATTCTGCTGTACTCTACATAGAATGCTTTCCAGCTCCACTCACCTCACCGGAAATCCTGCAACAGATTTTCACGCTCGCCAAACACGCGTTCTCACAAAAACGAAAAATGCTTCGCAATACCGTCGGTACCCTCCCTCACGGGATGGCACTGCTCCACAAAGCATGCATTGACCCAACAAGACGACCCCAGACCGTGACGGTACAGGAATGGATTGAGCTGGCAAAGTACACTGTACACTGACTTACTCATGCGTCCCCACCATTACACGTACATTGTCTGCAGCATATTTCTCGTCACCATCTTTTTTCTGCAATGGCACCAAAAAGCGACGTATCCAGTGATCCTGTGGGTAACTCTTGGATTATGTGCAGTATGCGGCATTTGCTTTACAAACCGCACCCAGGGACGGGTGCTGCTGAGCGTAAGCTTCGGCATCATTCTAGCCCTCTTCAGTATCTCACGCACCACCCACATTCCCTCTGCACACAGTATCGATACGTATGCCACGGGACAGGAGGTCACACTGTACGGAACTATTGCAGATGAGCCAGATAACAGACCCATGAAAACGAAGTACA
>PFDS01000045.1 GCA_002772605.1 Candidatus Peregrinibacteria bacterium CG10_big_fil_rev_8_21_14_0_10_49_16 | reverse complement strand
CCAAAGGGATTCAACCCCCAGAGCAGATGATCCAGCTGGTAACTGAGCATCGTGAGCGGAATGTAGAGTTCCGGGTCGTAGGTGGTGAAGGCTGCTTTGACCGTATCGAAGCTGATTTCCCGTACAATAGGATTTTCGTAAATGAGCAGACTGTCATCCCACCGCACGAAGCGGTTCTGGAGAGACTGGCCATAGATCAGGAAACTGACAGCGAAGAAAAGAAGGATTGTCCCAAGAATTCGCATGGATACTCATTGTAGCGAAGTACAATTTGACATACATAGAAAATACTTCATTATATATTCAGGTCTTTCGCATTCAATCCCGTGCCTCTGAAAGGAGAACCTTCAATGAGAAATAAGCGAAGATTCTACTTACTCGTCCTGCTGAGCGTCAGCCTTGTCGGCGTTCTCACCATTCTGGCAACAAGGCCAGCCGCGCCGGAGAAGCAGACGGTCACCAAACCAAGTGCCACTGCCGGCACTGCGGTGGAACAATTCACCGAGTGTCTGCATGTGCAGGAGAAACATGTCGGTCTGGAAGCCTTCATGGCCTCAGATCATACCCTGAAGTACGCGAAGGCGGATCTCCGCGAAGAAGCGAAAAGATTCATTGGTGCATCCGTACGGATCACTGCGGAACTGCGTACCACGGACGACAAAAAGAAGTCGATCTGGACGCTCGTGAAAATCGAGCAGGTTCCCGAACCGTCTCAGAACGATCTCGAACATGTCGTCCAAATCCTCCGTACATCCTACGGCAAAGTAGACGCAAAGCTCACTGGGTGGCAGTACTACGAAAACTGCACCATTGCCGTAGAAAACGGCACTCTGCTCTTCGATACATCCGTCGGGTACAAAGGGGCAGCGCTCCTGGTAACCCCTTTGCCCAAAGGGCAGCGATTCCATGTAACTGTTGCAAACGTCCAGTGGACCGTCGGTCCATTTGAACGCCGCACACAGTACATTATCGCCACCCTCATTCCCGTGAAAGACTGAACAAGAGCCCCGACCGTACGGTCGGGGCTCTTCCTTTTGCCAAAAAAATCCCCTACCCAATGAAGGGAAAATTTGCTATACTGATTGGCTGACTTGAAAAAGCGTGCAGCACACACAAATACCAACTCCCACACTACTACAATGTCTATTGAAGCCTGCATCGCTCATGCTATCAACAGTGACCTCGATATCCTCGAAGCACTTCCGGAAATACAGGATTTGCCCTTAGAAGAACTGGAACAGTACGTGGAACGGTACGTCATCCAGGTGCAAGAAAGGCTCTACAGCTCCATTCTCGAAAAAGGCAGTCGCTTCATTACGGCAAAAGACGCTGCGGGACTCTGCGCTACCTGTCTGGAAAGCGGTATTGCTCTCCCTGCGCACATGCTTCTCAAAATGTGCCGCACGATCATTCAGCTTTCCAGCGTTGACGCACAGTTCGTTGCAGAAAACGAAGAAGGAACAAGTTTGTACTACATGAAGATAGCAATCTAGAAACGCGCTACTCTGCATCAAATGTTCCGTTACCCGTTTGCAATAGTTTTGTCAACCGTTGGCGAGCACGTGAGAGACGCATGTGGACTGCCGTTTCTTTCACGCCATAGAGAGTGGCGATTTCCTCAGTCGTGTACTCCATCGCATATCGCAATGTGAGAAGTTCTCTGTCGGCAGGAGAGAGCCGTTCCAACTCGTGACGCACCTGTGCGAGCTGCTCCTCACGTATGAGCAAGTCAGGCGGCTTATCTTCACGAGAATGTATCTGTTTCATTGCCGCGGGAGGTTTTGTTCCATATCTCTTAAAAGCACTTTTACCATAATCCTCTGCCAGATTCCGTGCAACGCGAAGAAGCCATGCACGCGGGTTACGAATGTCCTCACCCTGAATCCGCTGTTGCCACAACCGGACAAATGACTCCTGCGTGATATCCGACGCAACTTCTGCATTCAGCCATCGTGCATACACACATGCCCACACTTCCCGATGGTGTGCGTTATAGAGTTGGGCAAATTCTTCTTCTCTCGTTTTCAATCCCGACTCATGGAGTGGTTCTCGCATGTATTTATATTATATAATTTATTTTTTAAAACGCAACTACTTATCCCTCACCTTGAACCCCTGTCTGCCAAACCAGGCTTTCCCTCTTTAACGCTTCTGCCACTGCGGCGCACGGCGGGCACGTTTGAGACCCGGCTTTTTGCGCTCTTTGATTCGTGGGTCACGATGCAAGAACCCCGCTCGCTTGAGTTCTAAACGCAGATCTGGATCACTCAAAATCAACGCACGACTCACTCCCAAACGTATTGCATCGGATTGCGCACTCTTCCCTCCCCCTTGCACCTGCACTTCGATGTCAAACTCTTTGGTCTTTTCCGCGATAGCGAGAGGGGCCATGGCGTTTTCGCTGTCTTTTCCTGTGAAGTACTTACCGATCTTCTGCCCATTCACTGTCACCTCTCCACTGCCTTTCGGAAAGAGCTTCGTGCGTGCGATTGCTGTTTTTCTTTTTCCGAGGCCGTAGAAGTATTGACGAGATGGAGACATAGGTATGGTAGGGAGTTACACAGAAGAAGATGGTTCCACAGAAAAAAGGCCTTTCCCTTTCAGAGTGACTTTCTGCGGTTTTTGCGCATCGTATTTATGCTCTGTTCCCGTACAGACGTGCAATCGCTTGAGCATGGCAGGACGGAGACGATTGGCAGGAAGCATTCCTTTTACCGCATGTTCGATCACCCATGCTGGACTTTTATCGAACGCTTCCCTGAGCGTTTTAGAACGCAGATTCCCCAGATACCCCGTGTGCTTATAATAGGTTTTGCGGTGCCATTTCTTCTCTGCAAATGCCAACTTTCCCACATTGAGCACAATCACATGCGGTCCGCATACATGATGTGGAGCAAAGCCCTCCCAGCACTTCCCACGAAGCAAGCTCGCAATCTGCGCAGAGAGCCGTCCAAGAGATTGCCCTTCCGCATCAATCAGAAGCCAATGTGGTGCCGGTGGTTTGGGAGTGGAGGTTTTCATGAGGATTGTGTATCTTTTCCTTCTACGAAAGAAATATCGACCAACTCCGCACCATCCCCCTGCCTGCTGCCTGCTGCCTTCACGCGCGTGTACCCCGATGGGCGACGGCTGTAACGCGCTTTGAACACTTCTATTGCCTTACGGCAGGCATTCTTATCCGTGACAATCTGGTTGATAGATCGAATGGCGCTGCGTGGTTCACGCGTTTTTGCGATATGAACGATGCGGTCAACGAGTGCTTGTGCAGCACGAGCACGGGAACGCGTTGTGCGTACGGATTCGTAGAGCAGAATCGATGTGACAAGATTGCGTAGCAGCATGCGTGCATGTGCCGGTTTCTGCGTGAGCCTGGTTTTGGAATGCTTATGTCGCATGGAAGAAGGGCATATTAATTATCATGTTCATCGGCAAGTTTCAAGCCGCGCGTTGCAAGCGTTTGACGCACCTCTGTCAGGGCTTTGGCACCAAAACCGCGGAAATTTCCTAACATTGTCTCTGTACATTTGGTTAACTGCTCAATAGAACCCACACCCGCATTAATAAGTGCGTTCAGAGTACGCGGAGAGAGGTTGAGAATTTCAATCGGCGTATAACTCTCCTTGACCGGACTTCCTCCGGCCGTACTACTCTCACCTGCGCCGTCCTCGTCCTTCACGCGGGAGAAATCGGCCATGAACTCGGGCTCTACCTTTTCCTCACTGCCGAAGTACCCAAAGTAACTCTGTAGAAGCTGACTGGCAAACTGCACTGCTTCGTCAGCAGTCAAAGCACCGTTGGTCACCACTTCGATGTTCAGTTTCTCGAGATCGGTGCGCTGTCCTACACGCGTAGCCTCCACATCGTACCGCACACGTTCAACAGGAGAAAAGACCGCATCGATGTACATGAGTCCTGGTTGATTCATTTTGCGATTGCGCTCATTCGCAGATACGTACCCCACACCTTTCTCCACAGTGAATTCCATAGAGATCGATGCACCTTTTTCAAGAGTACAGATCACCAGATCAGGATTGAGCACTTCACAGTCAGAGGAGACTTTCAAGTCAGCAGCTGTCACAGTCTTTGGCCCTTTCTCTTCGAGAGAAATCACTTCGGAATCTTTGCTGTGTTTTTTTAGACGCAACTGCTTGGCATTCAGCATGATATCCATCACCGACTCCTTCACACCTTCCACGGTAGAGTACTCATGCTGCACTCCATTCATGCGAAGAGCCGTGACAGCCGCACCGGGTAAACTTGAGAGCAGTGCGCGTCGAAGTGCATTCCCCAATGTCATTCCATACCCCGGCGGCAGCGGTGAAATAACAAAAACTTTATGGGAATCATCCCCCTGTGAACCGCTTTGCATAGCGGAAAATGTTGGGAGACCGATTTCTTCTTGGATAATATGCATACGAAGAAGAGAAGAAGAAAAGAGAAAAGAAAAGATTATCGAGAATAAAACTCCACCACTTGGCGAACATCAACAGCTTGCTCCGCATCCTCGGCGGCGGGGACTGCCAGCACTTCAAAACGCAAACCATGCGCATCTACTTTCATCCAGGCCGGCGAAACATACTTATCCTGTCCTTCAAGAATTTCCGCAAACATTGGCGATTTCTTGCTGCGCTCACGCACCGAAACCACTTGCCCCGGGCGAAGACGGTAGGAAGGAATGGTGACACGAACATCGTTAATGAGCACATGACCGTGCGCTGCAATTTGCCGGGCCTCCATGCGTGTGCGTGCAAATCCTGCACGATAGAGTGCATTGTCCAACCGTTGCTCCAGAAGCTTTTTCATAGTATCTCCTGTTTGCCCCTGCATGTTGCTCGCTTCCTTGTAGATACGATAGAACTGCTTCTCAGACAAACCATACACATCTCGTGCACGCTGTTTGTCTTTCAGCTGTTTTGCATATTCGGACGGACGACCCAGGCGCACCCGCGGACCCTTTCCTGGAGGATAGGGTTTACGTTGCAAGATCTTGTCGTACTTATCTGACCCGTAGATATTCATACCCTGTCTACGACAACGCCGTGCTTTTGGTCCAGTATATCTCATTGACGAGAAAGGAGAAGGTAGAAAGTAGAAGCCTGCCTCTACCGGCAGGCAGGTTAGACTCGCCTGCGGCGCGGGGGACGACAACCGCCGTGGGGAACCGGTGTGCGATCAATAATCTGGTCCAGGTCATACCCTGCGCTCTGCAAACCGCGAATAGCCTGCTCACGACCAGGGCCAAGACCTTTCACTTCTATATTCACGGATTCAATGCCATATGAACGCACCTTTTCTGCGGCAGTCTCAGCAGCAACTTTTGCTGCGTACGGCGTCGACTTCCGCGTTCCTTCAAAACCGGCTGATCCGCTACTTGCCCACCCGAGTACATTTCCCTCAAGATCGGTAATCGTGACCATGGTATTATTTTCACCTGCAGTAATACACACACGTGCTTTCGGCACAGTGCGCTTGATCTTCTTCTTGCGGGCCTTTGGTTTCTGGACAGGAGGGGTAGTCATGAATGAGGTAGTAGGTTTTAGGTGATAGGATAGAAGGATTAGGTCTTGGTGAGTGTGGTGCGGCCAGACAGACCTGTCTTCTTCTTTCCACGCTTAGTACGTGCATTACGACGAGATGTCTGCCCACGAACAGGGAGTTTTTTCTTGTGACGAAGTCCTCGCCATGTGCCAATGTCCTGCAATCGCTTCACATCCATAGATACACGTCGCACAAGTTCACCTTCCGTCAGCTCTCTCTCGACACGTGCGCGAATGCGCGCTTCCTGCTCTTCGCTTAAGTCCTCAGACTTCATCGTCGGATTAATATTGAGTTCCTGTAGAATGTTCTGCGATAGAGATTTTCCGATGCCTTTGATGTACGTCAGCGCAATGACGATATGCTTTCCATTGGGGAGAACGACACCGGAGATACGAGCCATTGGACGAGAAGGTAGTAGGTAGAGTAGGTAGTAGGTCTATCCTTGTCTTTGCTTGTGCTTTGGATTCTTGCAGACGATTCTGCGAATCACTTTCTTCTTTTTCCCGCTCCGTCGCAGAATGAGACGACAGTCTTTACACATAGGTTTGATGGAGGCGCGAACTTTCATATGGGGAGAATAACAGTTAGTGAGTGGCGGGTTGTTCTGACTGGAGCGAGATATCCTGATCGGAACGAAAGCGATACGTAATGCGTCCTTTCTGGAGATCGTACGGGGTCATTTCCACCTTCACACGATCGCCTGGCAGAATATGGACGCGATGCACGCGCATACGTCCTGCCAGATGACAATGCAACTCGTGGTCTTTTGCTTCTGAACTGAGAATCCGAACTCGGAAGGTGGCATTGGGAAACGTTTCTTCTACAATGCCGATCAGTTCAATAACGTCCTTCGTCATAAGAAAAAAACTTTGGTACGAGCATCTCGCAGGGTGCAGAGCAGGTTACAATCCTTTCTACGGCTTAATCAACCGCATTTCAACGTTTTATTTGATTTTAGGTAATTTTGTATTGCAAAATTATTAAAATATTACGCAATAACAATATTTCCTTCCGGAATGACAAGAATTGTGTGCTCGCTATGCGCAGACAAGGCACCATCCGCAATCGATAGCGTCCAGCCATCGTCCGCAGCTTTCACGTCGTTATCCCCAAGCGACACAATGGGTTCAACCGCAATCAGCGTGAATGGAGGCAAAGTGGCACCGGTTCCCTTTGTACCCCAGTTGGGAATATCGGGGAATTGGTGGAGAGTCGATCCCAGCCCATGGCCTGTGAGAGATTTCACAGGCACAGCACCTCCCTTGCGGATAACTTTCTCGATACAGGCCGAAATATCGCCAATTCTGACTCCCTGCGCGATCAGACCCACTGCTGCAGCCAGTGCCTCTTCCGAGACGTTGATGAGATCCTGCGCCTCCGTACTCACACCACCCACGCCCACTGTGATGCAAGCATCGGTATAGAGTTGATCGAGGAGTACTCCACAGTCAATGGAGATGATATTTCCTTCTACTAAGGCCCTCTTTCCAGGAATCCCATGGACACATTCTTCATTGACAGAAGTACAGAGTGTCGCCGGAAACCCACGATATCCCTTAAAACCCGGCTTTGCCCCGTGGTCGCAGATATATTCTTCGGCCTTCATATCCAACTCCCCTGTTGTGATCCCCGGCTCCACAAGGGTAGCAACATAGTCCAGACACCCTCGCAAAATCTTCCCTCCTTTTTTGAGGGATTCGATCTGAGATTCGTTGAAGGTTTCGAAATCAGGCATGTGGGCTCAGCCTACAAGCTAAGAAGCTAAGAAGCTACAAGCTGACTTCACCCTCTCATATACCTCCTCCACCACTCCCTGCCCATCAATGTCCACCATCTTCCCTTCCTGCCGATACGCTTCGATGACAGGAACTGTTTTTTCTTTGAAGACTTCTATGCGGCGGCGAATGGCATCTTCTAATACGTCATCTGTTCGCCCTTCTTTCTCTGCACGAAGAACTAAACGCTTTACAGCTTCTTCTTCGGGAAGGGTAATTTGTATACCGGTTATATCACGATGCAGATCCGCAAGAATAGGGTCGAACTGCTCCTTCTGATCTATGCTGCGCGGAATTCCGTCGAAGAGAATTTTCTGATCGGTCGGTAACTGCGCAATCGCCGTGCGAACAACTTCCATCACAATCGGTGTCGGTGCAAGGTTTCCCTTGTCCGTGTACGACGCGACTTCTTTTCCCAACTCTGTTCCTGACGCAATAATTTTGCGTAACTCCGCACCCGTCTCGAAGAAGAAGTAGCCAAACTCCTCCACCAACTTCCGGGCTTGTGTGCCTTTCCCAGAACCTTGGATTCCGAACAACAAGATATCCATGGTTACATAATAGAGAAAAGAAACACTGTCGCGAAGCGTGGGTCTCGGGGGTCCCACGCTGGAGCGACTCCACTTAGGGAAAGGGGAGCACGTGAGGGGAAAACCGCAGGTTGTCCCCTACACGAGTTTATCATAATCGTGAGCAAGCATCTTCGCATTGATTTGGCGAATAAGCTCCATAACCACACCGACGACGATGATCATACCGGAACCGGTGATGATCAGATCCTGCGCGCTCAGCGTGGAATACTTCGTAAAGATAAGCGGAATAATAGCAATGAGTCCGAGGAATGTTCCTCCCCAGAGGTTCAACCGGTTACTGGTCTTGGCAAGGATTTCCGCAGTTTGCTTTCCAGGACGCACACCGGGGATGAATCCGCCGCGCTTCTGTATGGTTTCTGCAACCTTCTCGGGTTGGAATGTTACTGAAACGTAGAAGTACGTAAATCCAAGCACAAGCAAGAAGTACAGCATAATGTAGACAAGACTGGGACTGCTCGCATTCATATAGATGTTAATGAAACTCACCAGATCCTGGAAACGCGGGGCGGTTGCAAGCAGCTGCGCGATGATTGCCGGAAGGGTAATCAGAGAGATCGCAAAGATGATCGGAATCATTCCTGCCTGATTCAGACGAATGGGAATGTTTCCCTGCACTCCACGACCCGCTCCCTGGTTCGCATAGGTAATGGGGAGTAAGCGATGTGCGTCCGTGAAGAGCACAACGGCAACAAGAAGGGCAAGTGAGAGTGCCGCAAACAGAAAGAACGCTCCCATCTTTCCATCTCCAGCAAAGAGGATGGCACTCATGCGTGCAGGAATTTCCGACACGATCCCTACGAAGATGATCAGGGAAATGCCGTTGCCAATTCCCTTCTCGGTAATCAGTTCTCCAAACCACATCAAAATGAGTGATCCGGTCGTCACAAAGAGCATCGGTGCAAGCACATCCGGAAATGTGACCGGAACCAAGTCGACTCCTCCACGGTTGAGGAGAAGGAGAAATCCGTAACTCTGAATGAAGGCAAGAGGAAACGACAGCCAACGAGTGTACTTATTGATCTGCTGCTGCCCCTGCACTCCTTCTTCCTTGGCAAGAGATTCGAGCTTCGGAAAGATCACCGTACAGAGCTGCATAATAATGGACGCGTTAATGTACGGAGCAAGTCCGAGAAGCATGACAGAGAAATTATCAATCGCGCCACCGGTGAGTGCTGCAAACACGCCCAACACGCCACCACCCTCACGTGCCGCCAAAAATCCCTGCAATGCATAGGGGTCTGCTCCGGGAATCGTAATATGTGCAGCAATGCGATAACAGAGAAGAATGCCACATGCGAAGAGAATGCGCTTGCGAAGGTCTTCCGTATGCCAGAGTTGTCGTAAGTAGGTGAACATATACTCGATTTACCCAATCGTCACACTCCCTCCCGCCTTCTCAATCGCCTCCTTCGCACTCTTCGATGCTGCATCAACAGTGAGTGTGAATTTTTTCTTTACAGTTCCACGACCCAAAAGTTTTATTGGTCTTTTTGTACGCACAACTCCCTGTTCACGCAGAGCAGCCGTGTCATATGCTCCGGCCGTCAACTGCACTTCAAGTACATCAAGATTCACCGGTTCATAGACAACACGTCGGGGGCTACGAAATCCACCAAGCTTGGGCTGACGACGAATTAAGGGCATCTGACCGCCTTCAAAACCATGACGTCGGCCTTTTCCCGTACGCGAGTGTTGACCCTTCGTGCCTCTGCCGGCGGTTGTTCCGTTTCCGCTACTGTTTCCCCGACCCTTGCGTCTACCCGGCCGTGTGCGAGATCCCGTTGCTGGCTTGATGTTTGATAACATGAGCTCCCATGGTAGAGATATTTAGCCGAGTTTCAAGCCCTGAATCCTGCTTTTCATCTCTCTGAGAACATCCCCTATGTTGACCAGTAATAGGGTATGCCCCTGCCCAGGAACCCAGAATTTACGTGCGTGAGGCATATCCTTCGCAAGATACTGCATGCACTGTGGAGGAACACTCTCGTCCTCAAGACCATGCCAGAGATCTGTCGGTACCTGGGCATCCCGCAGAAAAAACCCCCACGGACGTGCCAAATTACAGATATCCTGCACGATCCCATCAATCCCCTGACGGGACGCATCGATCAGTTGTCGCCTCTGAACTTCGAGCATCTCAGGACGATTGAACACTTCAGTATCAACAGAAGGAAGGCCCTTGTTGATTTCTCGCATCGCCACATTCTGCCCTTTTTTTACTTTCCCAAACTTCTGCAGTAACCGCCACACACCAAAACGAACAAACACATCCGGCAAACGTTGCGCCACCGTAAGAAACTGCCTGTTGAACCAACGCATATGATTCAACACTCCCGGCTTCTGAATAGGCGCCATCCCACTGACAATGGTCATCATCTTGATGCGTTCTTCGAGTAACACCCCATGCACTGCTGTAAATGGCGCACCTCCCGATACCCCAAGCAGAGAAAACTTCTCGTGACCAAAGTACGCTGCACAGTCCTCAAGGTCTCGTGGAAAATCCGTCACTTTCCACCCTGCTTTGTACGTAGACTGCCCGATTCCCGGTCGACTCGTCCCAAAAAGTTCCATCCCCAACTCTTCTGCTGCGAAACCTCCTACATGTACTTCGTGTGCAGAACCGGGATGCCCATGAAAAAACCACACTGGTTCTCCATCTTCTTTTCCGCACCGCTCCACCTCCATCACCCGCCGCCCATCGCGCAGTGGGACTAGATGCGTAGGCATAATAAGAAGGAAGTGTAGCACAGACATTTTATCTAAAACACAGATTGCACATCCTCCTGTTGAACAGACATGTGTTTTATACTACTTTTTGCATACCAATTCGCTAGTTAATTGGTATACACAATTTTTGTTCAATTTTTTTGTTTTCTACTAAAAGAAATTTTCTACTTTTACATAATTTATAAATACCACTGTAAAAATTTATAGGGTGTGGCAACTTTTAGTGGTCGTCATGATATGAGATCCGGAAGACCTCGTTCCTATTCGTCGCCCTTCTTCTCTTCTTTCACATTCTCTTCTTTCTTTACCTCCTCTTTTTTTGTTTCCGTCTCCTGTGCAGCAGCGGCGGCTTTTGGCTGACGGAGTTTGGCTAACGCTTTCATGAGTGCCTGCGCATTGACGAGCTTGTTCGTTGTACCAAAACGCTTGCTCAGAACATCTTTTACGCCCGCATGCTCCAAAACCGTGCGAGGAGATCCGCCCACAATAATTCCCGTTCCCTCTGCGGCAGGAATGAGACGTAACTTTGCGGCTTTAAATTTCACTTCGACAGTATGTGGAATCGTTCCTCCTACCAGGGGAATACTCACCATGGCACGTTTGGCATTCTTGGATGCCTTCTGCACAGCTGCCTGAACCTCATTCGCCTTCCCTGTTCCAATGCCGACTTTTCCTTTCCGGTTTCCCACCACGACAATGGCACGAAAACGCATACGTCGTCCTCCTTTTACCACACGCGTCACACGATCCACGGACAGAGTGGTTTCTGCAAACTCTGACGGTTCACGACGGTCTTTGCGCTGCCGGTCTGGACGGGAGGTTTTAGCCATAAGTGAAGTTATAGATGGTAGAAAATAGGTGGTGATTAAAACTGAAGACCGCCTTCGCGAGCTGCATCAGCAAGTGCTTTGATGCGACCATGATATTTATAGGCATTGCGATCAAAGACAATTTTGGTAATCTTGGCATCCTTTGCCTTCTTCGCAAGAAGCGCTCCCACCTTTTTGGCCCCATCGATGGTCAGTGGCGCTTTCGCTTCTTTAGAAGAAGCCGCAACAAGCGTCTTCCCTGTCGAGTCATCGATCACTTGTACGGAAAGCTGCACCAGTGAACGGTGTACGCAGAGGCGCGGACGTTCGCCGGACCCTTGTACACGAGACCGAATGCGTATCTTTCTGCGAAGCCGGTGAATGTACTTAGAAGAAAGAGACATAGAAAGAGATTATGCAGCAGCCTTCGCAGCAGCTTTTCCAACCTTACGTCGCACATACTCACCAACGTACCGCACGCCCTTGCCTTTATAGGGTTCCGGTGGACGAAATGCACGGATTGCTGCAGCAGTCTGACCGACAAGGTGTTTGTCAATGCCACGAATTGTAAGAATATTTTTATTCTTCTCATCCTGCTCCGCCTCCACTCCTTCCGGCAGGGCAAAATCTTTTGGATTTGAGAATCCCAGGTGCAGTGTTATTGTCTTTCCTTTCACCTGTGCCTTGTAACCCACGCCAATCAATTCCAACTGCTTTTCGTATCCTTGAGAAACACCCTGCACCATGTTCGCGATGAGTGCGCGCGTCAGACCATGGTAAGCACGACTTTCACGCGTTTCTTTCAGAACTTCGATACGCACTCCTTCTTGTGCATCAACCACAATCTTCACGCAAGGAAGATGTGTATACGTCAGTTCACCTTTTGGTCCACTGACGTGTACGACACCATGTTTGACCTCGACGGTAACGCCGGACGGAAGAGCCACTGGTTTTTTTCCAATACGCGACATAGTTACCAGATGGTACAGAGTATTTCTCCTCCCACCCGCTGTTTGCGAGCTTCAGCATCGGTCATGATGCCTTTACTCGTT
This sequence comes from Candidatus Peregrinibacteria bacterium CG10_big_fil_rev_8_21_14_0_10_49_16, assembly GCA_002772605.1. GTDB lineage: Bacteria > Patescibacteriota > Gracilibacteria > Peribacterales > Peribacteraceae > 2-02-FULL-49-16. The sequence continues at coordinate 12,629 of PFDS01000045.1, read as the reverse complement.
GTGAGCACAGCTATGCCAAAGCCTTGCAATACCGGTTTGAGATCTGCAGCACTGATGTACTGCCTTCTGCCGGGTTTACTCACCCGCTTGAGCTCGAGCGTTTTTTGTGGAACGAAGCGAATGACAATATGCTGATGAATTCCTTCTCCTTCTTTCTTTGCCTCCAAGAGCCAGCCTTCACGCACGAGGAGATCGCACACTTGTTGCTTGACGCGCGACCACGGTACAAGGCAGCCGGGACGTCGCGCCCCCTGCGCATTACGGATGCGCGTGAGCAGGTCGGCAATGGGGTCAGTAACGTACGTCATAAGTTACCAGGAAGATTTTGTAATACCGGGAATCTCACCATTACTGGCAAGCTCTCGGAAACAAATACGACAGGTACCAAAGAAACGCATGTATCCGTGTCTCCTTCCGCAGAGTTGACAGCGGTTATACGCCCGCGTTGCAAATCGTGATTTTCGCCCGTGCTGTTTGTCTCTCAGAAGTTTCTGGAGCTTTCTCTGCTGACTGATAACGATTGAGCGACGAGCCATAAGGCTAGGTTATAGGGAATAGGTTATAGGGAATAGGGATTTTAGGAAGATTCATGATGAGAAGCTGACTCGGGTTTTTTGGGACGGAAGGGGACACCAATGGCTTTTAGCAAGGCTTTCGCCTCATTATCATTCCTGGCGTTGATGCAGAATTGCACCTGCAAGCCAAATACTTTCAATGTATCTGGAGGAGGAATTTCAGGGAAAATAGAATGATCGAGAATACCAATAGCGTAATTGCCACGACCGTCCAGCTTGTCAGGAAGACCACGAAAATCCCGAATACGAGGCAATGCGTAACTGATAAGTCGATCGACAAACTCTTCCATGCGATGCCCGCGCAATGTGACCATCGCACCAACAACTGCCCCCTGACGAATTTTGAAATTCGAAATCGCTTTGCGAGAAAGACAGTACTTCGGTTTCTGACCGGTGATCCGACTCAGAGAGTCCTCGATGTATTCGTACATTTCCTTTCCGTCCATTTTCGTTTTATTAATCCCCACGTTCACCACGACTTTCTGCAGCTTCGGTAGCGCGTGGACATTGTCGATCTTCAACTCTTTCTTGAGAGCAGTGGCGATAGGACCACGGAGCCTGTTATGTAGTGAAGCGTGTGCCATTATGAACCGCGGGAATGTTGTACATGGGACGGTCCGCTGCTCCTGTCGATTTCATCGCGACGACTTGCTGTCTCGCGCGACGAACTTTTCTTTGCCATATTTGCATCTTCTCTGGACGATTTGCGATGTGAAGATTTCGGCGCTTTCGGTGCATCCTTCTTACTCACTCGCGCTCCTTTTCCGTCAACGGCTTCGCCGCTCTTCACGGCAATGCGAAACTTCCCGCCATTCGGATGCACTTCAAAACGTACACGTGTGCGCTTCTTCGTCTTCGCATCTATGAGCATGACATTACTGGCATGCAGTGATGCTTCGTAGCGAATGCGTTCCCCGGGTTTCTGTGGAGTTTTTCGTATATGCTTGGTGCGCATATTCACCCCCTCAACGATCAATCTATTCTCCTCTGCGAGCACACGCAGCACTTTGGCCACTTTTCCCTTGTCCTTGCCTGTGGTGATAACGACAGTGTCGCCGGTACGGATCTTCATGGGAAACTACAGAACGTCAGGAGCAAGAGAGATAATTTTCTGGTATCCCTTTCCACGCAGCTCGCGTGCAACAGGGCCGAAGATACGCGTGCCTTTTGGCAGGCTATCTTTCTGAATGATGACACATGCATTGTCGCTAAAACGAATACTCGTGCCATCTTTCCTCTTGGTAGCATTTTTCGTTCGAACCACAACTGCGCGCTCCACTGCCTTCTTCTTCACATTGCCGCGAGGTTCGGCTTCTTTGACAGAAACAATGATGACATCACCAATACCTGCATAACGTCGACGGGTACCACCAAGTACGCGAATACACATCACTTTCTTTGCGCCGGAATTGTCGGCAACCCGGAGATAGCTCTGTTGCTGAATCATGTTTTTGAAGAAGAATCAAAGGAAATACTCGTCTCTTTTGAGTCTTGTGTTTCTTGTACGTCTTTTGGATCCTTCCCCCTATGCATCGCTTCTTCCACACCTTCTTCCTCATGCATCTCGTCCGTGCGCGGAGCCGTCTTGATCACTTTGGTAATCTTGAAATGTTTTCGCTTACTGATTGGACGACATTCTGTAATTTCGACTTCATCTCCTTTTCCCACTTCGATCCCATTAGGATCTACAAGAAACGCCTTACTCACACGAAACTGCTTTCGATAGATCGGATGCATAGCATAGCGCTCCACAGTCACACTTACTGTGCCTGTCATCTTGGTGCCACTGACAATACCGCGCTTTGTGGTCATATAGAGGAGGAAGAAAGTGTAGTTTCAAGCTCTTTTTCACGCAATACGCTGTGAATTCTCGCATGTTTTTTCTGGAGATCACGACATTTTGCCGTATTTTTCTCTTTTCCAAGACGCACAGCAAGGCGGGTTTTCTGCAGCTGATCTGACAATTTCTCCGCTTCACGCAGCAGTTCTTTTGGATCCATAGCCCGTAATTCTCTTGCTGTACTCATGATTCGCGCCCATGACGGAAAACAACACGTGTTTTGACTGGCAATTTGTGTCCTGCTCGTCGCAGCGCTTCGCGTGCGACTGCTTCAGAAACACCATCCATTTCAAATACGATCACACCCCTTTGGATAGAAATCGCGTAGTACTCTGGAGATCCTTTCCCTCCTCCCATCGGCACCTCCGCTGCCTTCTTTGTCACGGGCGTGTGTGGAAATATACGAATCCAAATCTTTCCACTGCGTTGCACCGTGTGGGTGATTGCTTTACGCGCTGCCTCGATCTGACGCGCTGTCAGTTCTCCACTTGTCATCGCCTTGAGTCCGGCAGAACCAAACGCTAACCGTGTGCCACGTTGCGCTTTGCCCTTAGGAGAGCTTCTGCGACGATGCTGTCTACGCCGACGAATTTTTTTAGGTTCTAGCATTGAAAATAAAAGTAGAGCTTAGGAGGATTGAAGGGCGGAACTTTGTACATGTTCGATCTTCTTGAAGACCATTCCCTTATAGACCCACACCTGAATACCGATAGTGCCATACTTGGTCAGCGCATGACGTCGTGCGTACTGCACATTGGCACGCAAGGTTTGCAAAGGAATATTCCCACTCTTGAAGAGATCTCCACGCGCAATCTCCGCACCATTCAACCGACCGGACACGGTGATCTTCACACCCACAGCTCCTGCCTGCATCGCTTTCTCAAGAGACATTTTCACCGCACGACGGTATGGCATGCGCCTCTCAATTTGCCCTTGGATCGTTTCGGCAATCACCTCAGCATCTGATTCTGGACTGCGAACTTCTTGAATATCTACCGTTACCGTAATGCCAAACGTCCGCTCGATATCTTTGCGCAGCTCCTCAATTGCCGCTCCCTGCTTTCCAATAATCACACCAGGCTTGCTGGTATGAATGACAATGGACACTTTCTTGCTGCGCTCGATTTCAATCTTGCTGATTCCTGCATCACGCAGGCGACCGCGAATGTATTTTTTAATCTGCACGTCTTGCAGAAGGTACGAACGGAAGCGACTTCCTTTCGCAAACCAGTGACTCGGCCACGAATGCGTGATACCAATGCGAATGCCGTTGGGGTTTACTTTTTGACCCATACGTTATGAGGAAGCTGAAGGAGATTTTGGCATATCTTTCTCCTTTTTCCTAGATTTTTCCTCACGAACGCCGAGAAGAAGCGTGATATGACTCAACCTTTTCCGAATCGGACGCACTCGTCCTCGTGCGCGTGGCACACCGCGGCGATATGCACCTCCCTCGTTCACAACAATTTCGCGAATTTCGAGCGCGCTCGCACTCTGCTTATCATTATGCTCTGCATTCGCCTGTGCGGAACGCAGAAGTTTTTCGAGAATACGAGCAGCTTTCTTATTTGTTATTCGCAATACCTCCTGCGCATCGCGCACAGGCATCCCACGAACGATCTTGGCTACAAGATTGGCCTTCTTTGGAGCAATGCGCACTGATTTGAGATGAGCTTTCATACGAAGAGTTACGTGGAAGCAGTCACGACAGCACCCTTACCTTGCGCCTCGGCCATTTTTCCACCATGGATTTTGAACTTGGTTGTCCAGGAGAATTCCCCCAATTTGTGTCCCACCATCTGCTCGGTGATATACACCGGCGTGAATTCCTTTCCGTTATGAACGGCAAACGTGAAGCCAACCCACTCCGGTGGAATATCACTGTCACGAGACCAGGTTTTCACGACCTTCTTCTCTCCACTGTCGACCATGGCCATCACCTTCTTATGAAGACGCGGATCAACGTAGGGGCCTTTTTTGAGCGATCGGGACATAGGTGAAGATGGTAGAGTATGGATAGGAAAAGTAATAGAATACGAGAGCTACTTCTTCTTGGGTTTACGCTGACGCCTGCGAACAATCAGTTTCGTCGACGCCTTCTTGAACCTGCGTGTTTTCACACCGAGAGCCGGTTTCCCCCATGGGGTCCGCGGTCCTTTCCTGAGACCAATGGGACTGTGCCCTTCACCTCCCCCATGCGGATGGTCGACGGGGTTCATAGATTTTCCAAGCACCTTCGGACGCCGCCCAAGCCAACGCATGCGACCGGCTTTTCCAATGGTAATTAAATTATGTTCCGCATTACCGAGAGTACCGATGCTCGCCGCGCACTCTCTATGCACTTTGCGTACTTCACCACTGGGAAGCTGCAAGATGGCAAAGACGCCATCAAACCCCATGAGCACAGCACTCGTTCCTGCAGAACGCACAATCTGACCGCCTTTCAGAGGCTGCAACTCAATATTGTACACTTTGTACCCCACAGGAATATTTTGCAGTTGCATACGATTTCCCGTTCGTACTTTCGTGCGATCCGCACACACAACCGTATCACCGATACTCAATCTCTCCGGAGCCAAAATGTACCGTTTCTCTCCATCATAATACTGCACCAGAGCGATGCGAACAGACCGATTGGGATCGTACTCCAACGCCACGACCGTTCCCGGTATACCGGCTTTATCCATGCGCTTAAAATCAATCAAACGATATTTCCGCTTATGTCCTCCGCCACGCCGACGAATGGATACGCGACCGGCACTGTCACGTCCTGAGAGTCGCTTCTTTCCCTTCGTGAGAGATTTTTCCGGCTCCTTCTTCGTGAGGTCGGAGAAGTCAGCGATCGTCATCTGACGTCGTGCCGGGCTCGTTGGTTTACATTTGCGAATAGGCATTTCTAGGATGAGGAAGAACGGAATGCAGCTAAGTCTAAGGGCTTACTTTCGGGTTTCAGCGTCACCATCGCCTTCTTTGAAAGCTTCCTCTTCTCGATAGAACCCTTGGCAGTCAGACGCGACTTCCCGGGTACACGAATCACACGCACATCACGCACCTGTACATCGTATAAACGCTCTATTTCCTTCTGAATGGAAATCTTGTCTGCAGACTGAACCACGTGAATCGTAAACGTCTTTCCACCTTTCAGGCGTTCGGTCTTTTCCGTGAAGAGGGGGCCGAGAATGATGTGAGATGTTCTCATGATGCAGATGCTTTTGAAGGAGTCTTTTTCGCTTTCTTTCTTTCTTTCTTTTCTGGTGCTTCCTTCTTACCCGCCGGAGCTTTGGTCACGGCTGGTGCTTCCTTTCGCTGGCCAAACACCTCCTCTGTTTTTTTGAGCGCGTCAGTGAGAAAGATAATGTGCCTCGCTCCAAGAACATCTTCAGGGTTGAGATATGCCGCGATCACTGTCTTCACCCTAGGAATATTTCTGGCCGAACGCGACAGTGCCGTGTGCTTGTCGGCCGTCACAAACAGAATTTGCCTCCCAATGGTGACAGGAAGTTTCTGCAGAAGCGTAAAGACGACCTTCGTTTTGACTTGATCTGGATATGCGTCTAACCCAAGAATATTGCCATTTTTGGCCTGCAGTGAGAGGCAGGAACGAAGTGCTGCACGACGCATACTCTTCGGCATATCCTTGTTGTAATTACGGTTCTTCTTTGAGCCAAACGCTTTTCCGCCCCCGCGAAGGAGAGGTGAACGGATGGAACCACGTCGCGCCTGCCCCGTTCCTTTCTGTTGGTAGAGCTTGCGTGTCGACCCCTGCACTTCGCCCCGACTCTTCGTATGCGCTGTCGAACGTCTGCGGTTACTCTGCTGACGCACGAGAGCCTGATGCATCAATCCTTCATTAATGACAGCTTCAAATACAGAACTTGGGAGCAGAGAACTTCCTTTTTTGGTGCCAGTGCTGGTGTAGACATCAATGTTCATTGGGTATCAGTGCTTTCGAAAGTAATATAGACATATGCGCCATTTGGACCAGGAATTTGTCCTTTAATGGCAATTAAGCCCTTTTCTCTATTACACGAGACAACAGGACGGTGGTGGAGCGTACATTGTTTTTTCCCCATCTGTCCCGGTAATTTTCGCCCTTTTAACACGCGCCCGGGCCATTCCTTCATTCCCACAGAACCCGGCTCTCGATGGTGGTGGGATCCGTGGGAACCCGGACCTCCATGAAATCCATGGCGTTTGACGACGCCTTGAAACCCCTTACCTTTCGTAACACCTGTAACCGTTACTTTGCCTCCTTCTTCAGGAAAAAGGTCATCTTTCAGCTCTTTGCCCTGTTCCAAGCCATCGAGAGAATCCACCTTCCACTCTTTTTGCCGACGATACTTCTTGAGTTCTTTCCCCTTGCGCGTCTTCTTGATGCTGGGATGTATACCAAGAATAACGGCTTTATATCCGTCTTTTTCATCGGTTTTTGTGCGAACCACCGTATGCGGCTCCACCGACACGTACGTCACGGGAACGCTTTCCCCACTATCAAGGAAGACACGAGACATGCCGATCTTCTTGGCAATACAGCCAACATTCATAGCTCAGAGGTTCAAAGAAATAAAGTTCCGCCTTGTCGTAAAAGACAACGGAAAGGAAGAACGTGAGTTCAAAAAGAGTGTAGGGCCCAGAAAGATGAGAAGTCAATACATTTCGCGGAAAAATAGATCACACAAAGTAACACTGGTATTCTCCATTCCATGATCTGGGCCGATCACATTGTCGAAGAAATCAAAGAGCGTTTTGCACAAGAGATTGCAGACGGCACGTTACTCCTCATTCGTGATGAGAAAACTCTCTCCGGACGCGTGCATGTGGGGAGTCTTCGCGGTGTCGTCATCCACGGACTCATCGGACAGATGCTGAGTCTTGAAGGAATCAAGAACACATTTCGGTTCGAGTTGAACGAGTTCGATCCCATGGACGGACTTCCCGTGTACATTGATGCCAAAAAATACAAACCGCACATGGGACGACCACTCTACACTGTTCCCAACTACAACATCGAAATTGATGGAAAAGTTTCCATGGCAAAAAATTACGCAATGGTGTTCGGTGACGAATTTGCAGATGTTGTAAGGAAACTTCAATTCCCTGTTGAGTTTTACCACCTGCGTCCGCTCTATGAAGCGGGGGAATTTAACGATGTGATTCGCGAAGCATTACACGGTGCGGCAGATATTCGCACTATCTACAGAGAAGTCAGTGGCAGCGTGAAACCGGATGACTGGTATCCACTTCAGATAATTTGCCCACAGTGCGGCAAGATCGGCACCACGCAAGTCACATCATGGAATAACAAAACAGAACTCGTGACATACGTCTGCAAGAAAGATCTCGTGAGCTGGGCAGAGGGTTGCGGACACGAAGGAGAGATCAGTCCATTGAATGGGAACGGCAAACTCGCCTGGAAAGTGGAGTGGCCCGCAAAGTGGAAAGTGCTCGGTGTGCACATTGAAGGATGCGGCAAAGACCACTCCGCTGCCGGCGGATCACGCGACATCGGCGCACACATCACGAAAGAGATTTTTCACTACCCCGAACCTGTGAACATTCCCTACGAATTCATCACGATTTCCGGTGGAAAGAAAATGAGTGCCAGCAAAGGCCTGGGAGCAACATCAAAACACATGAGCGACCTTCTTCCACCAAAGATCCTCAAGCTCCTCATGATGCGCAAACAAGCCAATCATCCTGTAGACTTCGATCCCTACGGAAACACCATTCCTCTTCTCTTCGACGAGTACGACCGTCTTGCGGACCATGAGTTCAAACGTCACCCGGAACCGAACCCCGACTACGCACGCACGTACCAACTCTGCCAACTTGATCCAAGCAAAGACCCGGAAAATCTATGGCACATGCGTTTCTCGGTGATGAGTTTTGTTTTGCAAATGCCACATTTAGATCTGGAAGAGGAAGCAGAAAAACTCAAAGAGTCCCCGCTTACAGAGAATGAAAAGAAGGAACTTCAGGAGCGCGCGCAATACGTACAGTACTGGCTTGATAACTACGCACCGGATGAGTACAAATTTACAATCCTCGATACACCACCATCTGACCTGACACTCGATGATGACCAGAAAGTTGCGCTTTCAAAACTCACAGATGCTCTAGCGAATCTTTCTGATTGGAGTGGAAAAACCATTCACGAAACCATTCATGCCATAAAAGAAGAAACCGGCATCGAACCAAAAAAGCTTTTCCAGCCGCTCTACCAGATGTTCCTCGGCCGCACGAATGGTCCGCAGGTTGGGTGGTTTCTGGGGACAATGAAGAAAGAGGACGTCCTACAACACCTAAGAAAACTGCTCTAAGGAAGCTCTGCTACGACTGCCGGCGCAACTTGATCTTCTTGAGCAGTTTACGAACTTTTTTCTTTAATTTTTCATGAACGAATACTTTTTTATCACTCCAATCAATTGTCACTCCTTTCATTTTTTGCACATCCATACGTCCGTCATTTCTCTTGTCTTCGAGTTCATCATTTGCCTTCCCTAGTGCGCTGTGCACCTCTGCGAAATCATCTGCCAGCTCCTGTAACTTTTTATCCTCAGGATGTGTAAGAGAGACTACCTTCACCAAAGCAGCGACCATACGAATGCGTTCTTTGCGAAAATCATGGTAGGGCTCTACTGCATTGCCATCAACCTCATCTTCAAATGCCAAATAGTCTTTATCAAGATCCTCAGCAATTTCCTGTAAGATCCTTTGATACTCTTCAAAGAACGATTCATTGTCAGAGACGTCAAAATCCGGAAGGTTGTTCTGTTTTCCCTGAGCAAAAAACTCTCGGAGTTTGTGATATCCCTTCCTGCGTTTCTCGCTCTTCAGTTTCGCTTTCCCCAACCAACGCTTCGCTTCCGACAGTTCCGGAGGGACTTCATGTTCCTTATCAAGAAGCAACCAAACAGCCTGAATATTGAAGCACTCTTTTCGGGCCTGACGCATATGTTCATACGCCGGGGAACCTTTGAGACTACCTTCTTCCATGTGTTCCAATTCACTCACGTATCCACAAATAGTTTCCTTATTAAACACCTCATCCCATCGCTCTCTTGCAATACGATATATTTCCTCGAAATCAAGAGAGTGACCATTCAAGGTTACATTCTGTGACAGAGACTCTGCGTTATTTGTTTCCATGAATTATATTCTAGCATAATAATTTTATTTTGTAAAATAATATGAGCGCACATTTAGCCAAAAATAGTTATAGAATAAATTTCTATGACTAATTCTTCTCTCCTTCAACATGCCAATTACGGACACTTACTTCCTGCAGCACACGGGCTTCTCGAAGAGCATGCAACACGCACAAAAGCACATTTGATCGCCACGGGAGCGGCCATGGAGGCTTTGGCAAAAAAATTCGGAGGGGATCCGGAAACATGGAAAGTGGCAGGCATGCTGCATGACCTCGACTGGGACAGTCTGGACAAAGACTGGGAGAAGCACTGCGGAGACGAACTCAAAAAGATGCTCGAGGGTATTGATGCACCGCCAGAGCTCCTCGCAGACATTCGTTCGCACTACGCGCACCACTACGGAGAGGAGTATCCGCTCGATACCATGCTGCGCAAAGCCTTGTATTGCGTTGATGAACTTACCGGATTCATCATCGCAGTCACCCTCGTGCGACCAAGTAAGAAGATCGCCGACACCGAAGTCAAAAGCGTGAAGAAGAAAATGAAAGACAAGAGTTTTGCCGCACAGGTCGATCGTGAACAAATTGCAAAATGCAATGAGCTCCTCGATATGGAACTCGATGAGTTGATCGCGATCACACTGGAAGCAATGAAGGGGGTGGCGGAGGAGATAGGTTTATAGACACACTACCGAGCGCCACTTTTCCCCTTACTTTTTCCTCAATAAATCCCTTCAACATTTCTCTTCCCTCCTCGATCCCCACTTCATCATTGTCAACCACGATTGCGGGATGTTCCGGCGCTTCATACGGATGATCGTCCGCTTCCAAGTTGGAGCGTTTGACGTACACCCACAACGGATCGCAAATCTCTGTCAGCTCATCGCGGACGGATTGGAAAGGCGCAATAACAGCAACGATGACAAGAAAACCGTGAGACTGAAAGAGCTTTGCCAGGCGCGCAACACGCAAGTTATGCCGACGGCGATCTTCACGAGAAAATCCTTCGTCGACGGATACAGTGGCACGCATTTCGTCGCCATCAAGGATGAGGATGCGACGGAAGAGCGGATGCATTGTGTCATCCTGAGGTGCAAATGTTTTGTGCATGGATTCGTGGCTTTCTCCACTTTGTTTCGAAAGCACCTCACCATGACACAAAACATTTGCCACGAAGGGTCGACACAATGCATCTCCATTGAAATACTCCTTCATCCCCTCCGCGAGCGTCGTCTTCCCGGCACCGGAATTGCCTGTTAGCCAAATTATGGGAAAAGTAGACATAGGTATAAGAGTATAGCAGTATCATCCTGAGGTGCTTCGACACGCGAAGCCACGAATCCATGCACAAAAAATCGTCTCGAAGGATCATCGAACTTTCTGCGGAGCGTTTTTGTCATACTCCTTCCCCGCTTCTTCGTAGAGCTTCCTGCGGAGATCCGTTGCGGAAATCTGCTCCGTCTGGGTGTCGAGCTGAATGAGTTCGTAACCCACATCGCGCCCGATGTAGACGGACAAATCCGCTCCAGGGTCGGAAATCGTCACAATACTCACTTGAGATTCATCCGGAAACTGTGCACGAATCATGGCAGTGCGCTTTGCTGTGTCGAACGGATTTTTCTCAGTACGCTCCGTATCACGCACGAGAATGATGCAATGATCGCGTTCTTCGAGAATCTTCGCCACGCACTTCCTATGTCCGTCATGAAACGGTTGGAAGCGGCCGATAAAGATGCCTGTTTTCATTGGATCCAGTACTATCATGCTTCTTGGTATCAATGCAATACTTTTTCTAACGATGCACACCAGTGAAATCCACCAGTGGCATGATGGACATTTTTACTCTCCCATCCCGGATAAGGAAGACGTACGTCAACGAAGAAAGTCACATATTCTCCATAAAGACATCCCCGGCATCAACCTTCGCGAACAGGAACAACTGCAGTTCCTGCAACAACTTGCGCCGCTATGCAGAGAGCAGCCGCTTCCTAAAACATCGGAACCCAACTGGCACTACAACTTCGAAGACGGGAAAAATTTTTCATATGCAGATGCAATCGTCTTGCAGGCGATGCTTCGTTTTTTGCGACCGCAACGCTGTATTGAAGTGGGCTCCGGTTGGTCGTCGTGCATATTTCTGGATATCCAGAAACATATGTTCGCACACGATTGTTACTACGCATGCATTGATCCTTTTCCCCATACACTACAAAAAGTCATGAATGATATCGATCGCGCACACTGTGATTTATACGCGCAACCAGTGCAGGATATTCCTACCGCCCTTTTTGAAGAACTGCAGACAGGTGACATTCTCTTCATTGACTCCAGTCATGTGTGCAAAGCCGAAAGCGATGTCCACTTCCTCTTCACGGAAGCGCTGCCGCGACTCCGCTCGGGCGTACACATCCACTTCCATGACATTTTTCACCCATTCGACTACCCGCTCTCATGGATAGAAGAAGGACGATCCTGGAATGAGGCATATGTTCTTCACTCTTTTCTCCAATACAATTCTCGTTTTGAAATTACTCTATGGAATGACTTTCTGTTTCAGTTTCACTGTGATGCATTTCTTTCCTCTATTCCACTGGCTGCAAACAACCCCGGAGGAAGCCTGTGGCTTCAGGTGCAAACCTGACAGTTACATTGTCCAGTATTCATACCCGAACCGCTCTATCGCTCTTTTATCTGCTTCCTGAACACGTTCGAGCAGTTCGGGCGTATACCGACAACGCTCCCTCCACTCGGGCAATCGATATGCCTGATTCTCCGGCGGCATAGCACGAATAGCTTGTTCTGAAAATTCTTCACCGGCACATGACAAAGCCAGAATGAGGTCGTCTATAAGGTTCTCGTACCGTCCAATATAATCTATCGGCGGTCCCTTATCGAGAAACTTCTCATACATTGTCGAGACCATTCCATGGGGAAGATGTTCAAGACACTGCTCCAAAAACCCCGTAAATGTGTCCGACCGGCAACATGCATCAAACGGTTTATCCATCTGCCATCCCGTACGCATCTTCCACGACCAGAATGACTGGTACCAGCTGCATGGATG
>PFDS01000035.1:6354-7333 GCA_002772605.1 Candidatus Peregrinibacteria bacterium CG10_big_fil_rev_8_21_14_0_10_49_16 | reverse complement strand
TCAACCTTCTTCTTCGCAGCGTCTTTCCAGTCAGTCTCACTTGATGCATAGAGAATGCTGCGTGACGCATTGACGATGGCCCCTGTGCCGTTCGAATGAAAGCCGTATCGTACATCTTCCGCAGTTGCACCTTGTATTCCGTATCCCGGAATGAGGAAAGGAGTATGGGGCATGAGCGAACGAAGGTACTTGAGTTCCTCCGGGTACGTGGCGCCGACAACAGCGCCGATGCAAGAAAGTCCTGATTCTGGGCTGAGACACTCTTCTCCGCCCCATGCAGCTACGAGTTGCGCAAGGTGTTCGTACAGTACTTCATCGCCGACAGGCAGATCCTGCAGTTCTCCTGCAGAGACATTGCTTGTTTTTACGAGCACGAAAATGCCTTTGTCGTTCTGTATGCAACGTTTGATGAACGGCTTCATGCTCTCTGAACCGAGGTAAGGATTGACTGTGAGTGCACTGATGGGACTTCCTTCGTAGAGGTAGGCACCGGCGTATGCTTCGCAGGTGGAGCCGATATCGTTGCGTTTCCCATCGGCAATAACGAGAAAGTCTCTCTCTTTGGCCTCATGACAGAGTTCCCAGAAGAGCTTCATACCTTCCCAGCCGAGCAGTTCGAAACAGGCGAGTTGCGGTTTGATGCAGCAGGCGATGCTCTGCACTGCATCGAGAATGCCAAGACAAAAATTTTTCATGCCATCGAGATCTTTTGTAAGCCCGTCAGGAAGTTTTTCAATCAGGGGATCGAGGCCGACAGAGATGGGAGAGGTGGAATGGGACTTCTGCGTGAGTTGGTCAGCGAAATGCATTGCTCTCACACTACCCCTCCCTCAAGGGAGGGGCCAGCCCCAAAGGGGACACTTCGTGTGGGAGGGGGACTATTTATTCCTCCAGTATCGTCTGCCGGTACTGCAGTGCTTCGGCAACGTGTGCTGCAACGATCTTCTCTTCTCCTGCCAAGTCTGCGATTGTTCGTGCG
>PFDS01000035.1:0-6343 GCA_002772605.1 Candidatus Peregrinibacteria bacterium CG10_big_fil_rev_8_21_14_0_10_49_16 | reverse complement strand
CAGCACGCAGAACTCGCGGAGCTCTTTTACGCCCATGGCTTTATTGATACCAATGGGCAAATCGGCAAAACGCGCCTGCTGGCGCTCACGTGCGGCAACGACGCGTTGTAAAATGGTGGCGGAAGATTCACAGTCGTTGTGTTTCTTCTGTAAGTCCTCCACCGGAACCGGTTGTACATCAATGGTGAGATCAATACGATCGAGAAGTGGCGGACTGATACGTCGCTGGATGCGTTTCGCATTTGATGCGCTGTACTGTGGCGGGTTCATGGCCGCAACGAGGAGAAATTCTGCAGGGAAGGTCACGCTGCCCTGGGCACGCGTGATGGTGATTTTCTGATCTTCCAGTGGTTGGCGCAAAACCTCCAAGACTTGTGTGGGAAACTCTGCGAGTTCATCAAGGAAGAGAACGCCTTTATGTGCGAGGCTGATCTCTCCTGGTCCGGGAGTTTGTCCCCCGCCGACGATACTCACACCACTGGCTGTGTGGTGCACGATGCGGAAGGGGCGGTCAGAGAGCAGTGGTGTCTCAGGAGAAAGAAGGTTGGCAACGGAGTAGATCTGACTTACCTCAATGGACTCTTCCTGCGAAAGTGGAGGGAGGATGCCGCGCAGTGCGCGAGCAAGAAGCGTCTTCCCTGCACCGGGGGCACCGCTCATGAGCACGTTGTGGCCACCGGCTGCCGCAATCTCCAGTGCACGCTTCGCATGCTGCTGGCCGCGCACATCTGCAAAATCGATATCAATTTCCCGTGAAGGGCTGCTTGCCGGGGGAAAGATCTGCGGGGCTTCCTTTTCTCCTATGAGAATGGCAATGAGTTCCGTGAAGTTTTCTGCTGCGATCACCTCAATTCCTGGGATGAGTGCAGCTTCCGGTCCATTACTCATGGGAACAATAATGCGTGTGAACCCTTGCTGCCTCGCGGCAATTGTTGCAGGGAGAACGCTGGAAACATGACGCAGCTCACCATCGAGCGCAAGTTCTCCGAGGACAACGGTGTTTTTCAGTACATCTTTCGGAATCTCTGCCAGATCGTGGACGATGAGAATACCAAGAGCAATTGCCAGGTCGAACCGTGGTCCGACTTTCTTCACGTCAGCCGGCGCAAGGTTAATGGTGATGGCCTTGCCAGTCGGAATGCGAAATCCACTCGAACGGAATGCCATGCGAATACGCTGTTTGCTCTCTTGCACGGCGGTATCACCGAGCCCGACGATCGTGATGTCACCCAGTCCCGGGTGTGTGCCGACCTCAACGGTAATGTGTTCACTGTGGAGTCCGATATTTGCGAAGGAAGAGATTTTCGTCAGCATTGAAAGGAGGGGAAAGTGGAGAGGGTTGGGGTGAGCCTGCCTGCCGGTAACTATGAGTGTACTATCGTACACCCTTCTGTCCACTGAGATTCGTAGACAAATCATATGAAGTATTTGTATATGTATTCTTCGTGTTCCAACGTCTCGCTCCACACATCAAGACAGGAAGAGTTGGCGAGAAGATTGCCGTACGTTTCCTGCGACGGAAAGGTTACCGCATTCTTGATCGTAATGTCCGAGTTGGGTGCCATGGTGAAATCGATATCATTGCCTTCGATCCTCATGACCATGTCATCGCATTTGTGGAAGTGAAAACACGGAGTTCAGAGTCATGCGCTTTTGTCCCTGAAGCGAATATTACCTGGGAAAAACGCAAACGCATGCGTCGCTCAGCCACTCGGTGGGTTGCCATGCAAGACTATGACGGTGCGTGGCGGTGTGATGTGGTATGTATAGCAGGAGATGCTGTGACGGAGCACTTTGTGGAAGTTGACGTGTCATCCTAAGTGGTTTTTCTTCAAAGATAGACACGTCACTCCTTTCCCCAATCTGTAATCAATGTTACATCTGAGCTTTCCAAAATCCTTTTCACGGGCCATCTTCTTTCGTTCTCTTTGCTGGCCAGCATCTCCTTCCACATGTGCTTCTTCTCTTCTCCGGTCAGGAGAATAATGCAGTGACCGGAGGCGGCGAGCGCATTGAGGGAGAGTGTCATACGATCATGCACGGCGAACTGGTCAGTTGTGGTATGAAGAATGAGCTGCTTGTCGCCGAGTGCGCTATCTACGAGTGGTGGGAAGAGGGAAGCCGTATGTCCATCGGGGCCCATACCGAGAATGGCAAGATCGGTGAGGTGATGTTCCCAGAGTGCTTTCACCTTCTTTGCATAATCTTCCATGCTCGCTTCCAGAGGTAGTGTCGTGTCGAAGAAGAGAATATTTTTGTCTACTGCGAATGTTTCTTCAATCATTTTCTGATTACTATCCTGGTGGTTTGCAGGTACGTAGCGTTCGTCGCAGAGAAACATCCTCACGTTCTGCCAGTCAATATCCTCTCGCTTTCCCAGCGCTGCATAGATCAGGCGAGGTGTACTTCCTCCCGAGAGGCAGAGAATGCATTCATCGCGATATGTGAGAGTATGTTGAATGTATCGTGTAACGGTCTCAACACTTTGTTCGGTGAATTTTTCGGCGTTCTTGCAATGAATCTGTGTGAGCTGTGTCATGGAGCAAGAATAATCGCATTCGGCAAATCCCTGTTGGGCTTTGTGGTGTTTTGACTTACTCCACGCAGTTGTCCGTTGGCGTAGAGTGCAGCGGACTGATCTTCATCAAGTGCAATAGCATTCTCAATATTCATCCCTTGGAGCACTTTTGCAAAATCAGGGAGGTTACTGTTCGGAATCAACACAAAGTAGAGCGTGTTTCCGCGGTTCCCTACCGCAGTACGCGTTTTCAAAGCAAACTCGGGAGCATTGTATGCACCTTCGGCAGTCGGATCCATGATCGGAAGAACTATTTGGCCGTTTACGAGAAGTGTGGGCCAAGAGGCAATGGCGCCGGTGATATTCGTATCGAGAGTGAAGAGATTGACGTCCTCAAAGAATTCTACGCGGTATGGTCGAAAGACAAAGAGGCTGCCCGCATTCGTGTAGTCGCGCTTATCTGCATTCAGAAAAATTTTTTGTGAGTAGTTGAAAAGGAAGTAGTTGAATGTGTTGATTTGGTTTGCACAGTGTGTGAAGTCCGGTGGACAGAATGCGGTACCATTCATAGCAGCGATACCATTGTTGCGCGTGACATAACTCTGCAGCGGAATGGCAGGACAGTTCGTTGTACATGCGGATGTGTGTGCGCTGTCCGTGAGAACGCGGATACCTTTGTCCAAATCTGCAGTGATCACATCAGCGGTGAACTGCTGTCCCGTAGAGCCAGTGCCGCTTGGTCGAACAAGACGTTGCGAATACTCTACGCCGGAGAGCGGGTCAAATGTTTGCGCCGGACCGCTTGGTGTTGATGATGCAGTGGATTGCTGCGATGCTGTTGATGGAACCGAGGTGGGAAATGGGAGATCGGAAGACGAAGACTCTGTCGGACCCTGTGGGGGAATTTGCTGATCCAGGTCATCGTAGGTACGGGATGGCAGATCAGTTGTTTGGGTATCAAGACGGTAGATCATCTCTGCCATCTCTCCGCGTGTGAGAGGCTGGTCGAACCGCTGGATGGAGAGAGGAATAGCCTTTTGACTGGCGAGATCTTCGGTGTAGCTGCGGTACCACGGTTCTACAATGCCAATGCGTGGTGTGGTGACGCCAAATCCTACGGTAAGAATTTTTGCAGCTTCTACGAAATTGATGGTAAATGCAGGGCGAAACGTTCCATCGGGATAGCCGCTCACTAAACCCTGTTGTTTGGCTATGCAGGTGTACTTCGAAAACCACTGGTGGAAGGCAACATCAGGAAAGAGAAGTTGTGGAGTGTAGAGTTGTGTGGGAGAAATCGTATTCAGGCAATTTTCGATATCCAGAGAACCATACAGGCTTCCTGTGACAATTTTCGTGAATTCTGCGAGGTTAATTGTCCGCTCCGGCTGAAATGTGCCGTCAGGGTACCCGCTGATGATATTCTTTTTTGCCAGGTAATCGATGGCGGCAGCGTTTGGGTGATTCAGAGGAACATCTGGAAAACTGCCGGTCAGGCTCAGTTGTCCGATGGATATGTGGGAGATGCCATAGGATACACCTGCGCCGAGTACGGCAACGAGCAGTGCTGTTGTAAATACTCTCACGTGCACCAGTGTATCCCATCACGCTCTATCCATGCATCTGCTTCTGCTGGACCTTTTGACCCTGCTGCGTACTGATACAGTGGTGTTGCTGTGTCTTGCAGATGTGTCTGAATAGGGTCAACGAGACGCCATGCCGTGCGTACTTCCTCAAATGACAAAAACCACTGCTGTTTGCCGTGGATTGCTTCGAGAAGCAGAAGGCCATGTTCAGGGAGGCAGTCTCCGACGCACACAAGCGGGTCCTCGAGAAGGAGTGGACGGAATTTTGGCTCCGTTCCGCCGAGTTTTGTTTGCAAGTACATACGCATGCCCGCCTCTCCCTGCAGGATGATATCCAAACGGTTGGGTCGACTGTCTTTCCCGACGGAATGCGGTTCCTGAAATTGGATGGAAATTCTGGTCTCTTTGCGTTCTAATCGTTTTCCGCTTCGTAAGTAGAACGGCACTCCCTGCCAGCGTGAGGTGCGTGTGAGGAGTTTGAGTGCAGCGTACGTATTGGCGCGGGAGTTTTGTTGTACGTTGTCTTCGTCGAGGTATCCTTTTGCATCATCTCCCGCTGCATACTGCCCCTGTAGCACAACGTCATCCAGTGACGATGCTGGTGGCAGGTAGAATTGCTCGAGAGCATTTTTGCGACTGGCCCGAAAGTCATCCTCTTCTTCCAGACGCATTGTCAGGAGTGATGCGATCATGAGCAAATGTGACTGGAACATATCGAGAAATGTTCCCACTGCATCAAAGTACCCTGCGCGCCCTTCTATCCCTTTCGGTTCTGATGCGGTAATTTCGACGTGGTGAATCAACGTATTTTTAAAGAGACGCTCCAGAATGGGGTTGGCGTAGCGCAGGTAGTACACGTTGCGTACGGCTTCCTTGCCTAGATAGTGATCGAGGAGGTGAATTTCATGTTCTTGGAAGCATTTCAGAAGGTTGTCGATAACAGCATTGGCACTGCCCAGGTCATGCCCAACGGGTTTTTCAACGATACAGCGGAAATCGTTTTTGCGTTTGTGTTCATGCACATGTCCTTTGCAGATGTTTTCGAGGACAACCGGAAAAACGTTTGGCGGGATGGAGAGGTAGGCAACTCGCACGGGATCTTCCCAATGTCGCTCCAAGTCATTGAGTCGTGTGGAGAGTGTTACAAAATCACTCTGCTTTGTGTACTGTCCCTGATGGTAGAACATGTGTTCCAGAAGCGTATTGAGTATGTCGGTATTCACATGGGGGATGTCTTCTTCAACTGCTTTACGGACGATACCGCGAAATGACATATCATCCATTGCTGTGCGTGCAAATCCCACGATGGCAAAATCGTTTGGAAGACGTTTCTTGAGTGCAAGAATATAGAGCGCGGGAAAAATTTTAATCCGTGCGAGATGCCCCGATGCGCCAAAGAGGATGAAGGTAAAGGGAGCGGATGTCTGCAACATGACTTACGAAGAGGAATGAAGTTTTATTGTAGTGGAACAGCATACGTACGGGCAATCCGTTCCAATTCTTCTGCAGAGATGGGAGCAGGATCTTTACATCGTTCGTAGAGCATTTCCCACTGGAAAATTTCACCTGGCTGACGGTTGGGATTGGCAAGGTGACTCTCCCATCCGTGAATGATTTTTTTGCGAAGTTGCGCCTCTGAGCGCACGGGGTAGTGGTCAAGAAAAAGTGTTGTGGAGTGGTGCGAGGGAAGTTCCTGTCCGTGCGCATCCATAGCACTGTGACTGCCTAATGTCAGGCGCATTCCGGGAAGTATGCATGAACGTGGAATACAAACTTTGTACCATTGGTATTCTTCTGCTTGTTGGTGAGTGATGCGTTTACGTATGTCAGGTTCATTGCCGGAATCAGAGGGTGTGGGAACGTAAGTATGCCAGGGAAGCAGGAGGATGCGATCTGATGGTTCTGTGTGGAGTGTTGTTTGCAGGCCTCCTTCACAACTGAGAAATTCATCGCCGTCGAGTGGCAGAATCCAGTCAGGTGCGTGCGTGTATACACATTCGTGTAAGAGCGCTGTGAGAACTTCACTTTGTAGGTGTGCCAGGTGTTGATCTGTTCGTATATCAATCGGAAGCCCCTCACTATGCAGAGATTGCAGAATACTTTCTGTGTGATCGGTACATCGGTGACAGACGATGATCATCCGGCATACGCGTGCACAGTGGTAGCGGGCCCACGTTTCCACAATATCCTCCTCATTGCGAATCCAGCTGATAGTGACAAGAGTGATGGGATGTTTACTCAT
>PFDS01000046.1 GCA_002772605.1 Candidatus Peregrinibacteria bacterium CG10_big_fil_rev_8_21_14_0_10_49_16 | reverse complement strand
TGCCTGCCGCCCACCTGAACGACCGGACTCCTGATATTGAGCCTGCAACTCTGCCCATTTTCCATCTCCTTTCATGTACTTCTGCACAGGAGTACTGAGCATGGGAGAAGATGACGTTTCATGCGCATCGAATCCCGTAGCAATCACCGTACACTTCACCTGTCCCGTGTACGCCTCATCAATAACGGCACCGAAAATCACATTCGCTTCAGGTGCTGCTGTTTCCGTCACAATGCGTGCCGCTTCATCCACTTCAAACATGGAGAGATCAGATCCTCCTGTGACATTAAAGAGAATGCCCTGTGCGCCATTGATGGAAAGTTCAAGAAGCGGACTGTCAATCGCTGCACGTGCTGCTTCTGCTGCACGACTATCCCCCGTACCATAGCCAATTCCCATGAGCGCCGTTCCCGCATCCTGCATAATAGCCTTCACGTCCGCAAAGTCCACGTTCACAAGTCCGTGCAATGTAATGAGACTCGAAATACCCTCAATCGCATGTTGTAACACCTCATCAACCACTTCGAATGCTTCAGTGAGAGGAGTGGTCTTGTCGATAAGTGAAAGAATGCGATCATTGGGAATCGTAATGAGCGTATCGACCTTTCCCTTCAGATTTTCCAAAGCATCATCTGCATTCTTTTTACGCTTAAATCCCTCAAAACTAAACGGCTTCGTGACCACACCCACAGTCAGAATACCCATACTTCGCGCCAATTCTGCAATAATGGGAATGCTGCCACTTCCCGTACCACCACCAAGACCTGCAGTAATAAAGAGCATATCTGTCCCTTCCAGTTCTGCCTTAATTTGTTCCGTACTTTCCTCTGCCGCACGCTTTCCAATATCCGGGTTGGACCCGGCTCCCAGTCCCCGTGTTGTACCACGCCCAATGGTAATCTTCTGTGCAGCGGGATTATGGTACAAAGCCTGCACATCCGTATTGACTACAATAAAATCCACACCCTTCAGTTTTGCATTGACCATACGTGCAACCGCATTCGATCCGCCTCCGCCAGCACCAAGAACACGAATAGTTGCTCCAGCGAGAACATCCGGCCGCACTTCACGCGAAGATTCATCCAAAGGTCCATTACTCGATGACTTTTGTTGCTGACCGGAGAAGAGAGAACGAAACGTATCAGACATAAAAATTAGGGTAAGAGACTACGGAACCATGTACCAACCTGGCGAGCAACTTTCTTCATATGAACTCCGCCGGCAAGGGCAAAATGCCGCTCACCTTCACGCGCTCCCCACACGAGTGCGCCAAGAGCAGTCGCATAGGCAGGATCATCAACTTTCTCGATCACACCACCAACTTCCACAGGAAAGCCCATTTGCACTGGGAGTCCAAGTGTGTCACGGGCAAGTTCCAACACGCCTACTGTTTTCACAGCCGCCCCTGTGAGCACCATTCCCGCAGGAAGCATGCCACTACGACCAACGCGTGTGAGTTCCTCTTTAATGAGAGAAAAAATTTCATAGTATCGTGCCTGCATAATCTCAGCCATATATCGCTTACTAATGGTTTGCGTATCCGTGCGACTTATAGAAGAAAGGTCAATCATCTCTCGCTCTCCTACTTCCTCAGGCAGCACAGAGCCATGTTCCAGTTTCACGCGCTCTGCAGTATCTACAGATGTACGTAAACCAATGGCAATGTCATTGGTCACATTCTCTCCGCCAACCGGCAAACTCATGGAGTGCAAAATAGTCCCCTCTTCAAAAACAGCCACACTCGTGCATCCCGCTCCAATATCAACAACAACTACGCCAAGCTCTTTCTGGCGCTTTGTGAGCACTGCCTCACCGACAGCAATAGGGGCTGGGACGATACCATCGATATCCACACCTGTTTGATCAATGCATTTCTCTAGATTTTTCACATGCTGCACATGCCCCGTGACAATGTGTGCTTCGACTTCCAGTCGAATGCCTGTCATACCGACAGGGTTTTTCACACCACGCTGCTCATCAACCGAGTAGTATTTTGGCTCAATATGAAGAATGCGTCGATTAGGAGGAATACTCACTGCCTGTGCGGCTTCAAGGACACGAGCAATATCATCAACAGTCACTTCTCCACCAGACACAGCAATGACCCCGCGACTGTCAAATGCTTCTATATATGAGCCGCTCATACCCACAAATACACGGTTCACAGGAACGCCTGCCATACGCTCAGCATCCTCCAAAGAGGACACGATATTGTGAATAAGCTCATCCACATCAATGACTTGGCCCCGGCGCATACCAAGAGACGGCGAAAGACCGACTCCAATAACACTGGGTACGATACGATCGCGCTCCCCATCAGCAACAGCGACTACGGTGCGTATCTTGGCACTTCCTACATCAAGGCTAGCCAACACGCGTTCTTTAGGCATACAAAAATCAGAAGGAGATGATAAGTGAAGTGGTGAGCAGTGTACGTTTTTTAAAGGAATGAGCACAAGAGGAAAATGTTCATCTTTAGTATTCAGTTCTCTAAGGTATGAATAGAATCTGTACTCAGAAAAATAAAGATGTAAAAGGGATAAACACTTGAAACATCACCAAGATTTATACAGCTAAAAACATGTGTATACGAAATGTATTCACGAAGAAAACAAGGTCATCTGTTCATGGGGCCCGCAGTCCCATTCTGCGGGCACTCCTTTGAAAATCTTCTGCCCATACGGTGATTCCAACACATCCCGAAAACGCTTCAGGAGAAGTGTAAAACCACAAGAGCGAAAAAACTGAACGACCTTTTCTGCAGAAAGATTACGCAATATCAGTGAGTCCAGAGGATGTGGAAGTGGAATAGTACAGACCAACTGTGCCATACGTTCACAGAAAAATGCCTGCTCTTTACCGCTCAGCAACTTCTCACGTTCCTTTGGTCGAACGACGTCAAGATGTTTATAAATTCCTTCAAGAGAATGGTACTGTTGTAATAAGCGTGATGCAGTTTTTGGACCGATGCCCATAACGCCAGGTAAGTTGTCAGACGCATCACCTACAAGCCCCTTCCATGCCGGTACCTGCAAAGGCGTGATACCAAACTTCTCTTCCACCTCTTTCGGACCAATGTACTCTGCTTGGTTATACCCTTTATGTGGAACGATAATGCGAACATGTTCGTCTGCAAGCTGCAGCAAGTCTCTGTCACCACTGACAATGCTCACGCGCATACCAGCTGCAGTTGCAGCATGTGCATAGGAAGCAATAAGATCGTCTGCCTCATACTGTTCATTGGATACATGGAGGAAAGAACATGCCTCAACGCATTCCAGAATCAGAGGAATTTGCTCGTAGAAATCATCGGGTGTTTCGGCTCTCCCCTCCTTATACTCTGCATGTTCCTGGTGACGAAATGTCTCTTCTCCCGCATCAAAACAGATCAGAAGGGCATCGGGCTCTTCTTGCTTCAGGAGGGAAAGGATCATTGATGCAAAGCCAAAAACCGCATTGACCTGTCGACCATCATTCGTCTTGAGCGTACGAGGAATCGCCCAGTATGCCCGATACATCAAATGATGCCCATCAACCAGAACCAGATGCTTCATAGTTAGGTTATAGGTTATAGGTTATAGGTGCTAGGTACTATTTAGTATTTTAAAATATAATTAATATATTGCAAATACCCCCTTGCCTTCCATAATTATACATATTCATATATAATAAGGAGATACATGAATCAGCCCTCTCACACCTACAAACAGCAAAAAGTTCAATCGCCTGAAGAGAAGGCTGAACATAAATCAGCACTACAATCTGCTCTTGGTTGGCCAAAGGAAGCACGACTTCCGCTCATATGCATTCCTACAGAACTGACAGATGCGCTGGGAGGAAACCTGCTCCTTGATCTCTTGCCAGGCCTCCTGTCACTTCCTGTGCAAATCCTGATACGGGGCTGTGGCAATGCATCGTACGGAAATGCAATGACTGCTCTACAAAAAGAGTATGAACATAAAATTGCCATCATTCCCAATACAGAAAAGGATACGACCGCCATGCTGCTTGCAGCCGATATAGCAGTATTTTGCTCCGACCCGCAGGACGTACCGGAACTGAAAGCATGTATGGGTGCAGGTGTCATTCCTGTCACACCCAAAACATCTCAGGTGCAGGAATATAATCCCATTCAGGAAAATGGATACGCATTCTTCTATCAAAGTCCATCGCATTGGCATGCATTCGCCGCTGTTGTTCGTGCAATCGAAACGTACCGCTTCCCCTACGACTGGCGCACAATTCAGAAGGAATGCATCAAGTATTCATGATTCGTTGATCGCGAGATCAAGCGCCAAGTCCTTCACGTGTTTTACCAGAATCCCTGCAAATCGATCGCGAGTCTGTTTTGTTATTTTTTCCAACGCAGCCTGATTGACAACATGAAGTACAGTGGAACGCACCTCATCACGAAAAGCCTTTACCCACGAAAGTTGCCCTCCGTGCCGTTCAGTTAAAAACTTTTGCAGTACTTCCTGAGGAGAGGAAGTGCGGAAAAATACTCGCACCTTCTCATAAAATTCGTGTCGATCTTGAGGAAGTTCTTCTCCATAGACTAATGTGCCAATGAGCTTTTGTGCATCGGCCATCTCATCAATCGTATGATATGTATGAAAGTAGGAGGATTTCTCTTTGCGTTTCTCGGGTAAGTCAAAAGCTTCCGGCACATACTGTGATTCCCATTGTGACGAAGAAAGAATTGCGAGAATGTCTTCCACTGATCCTGGAGGAAGACTCTCATGCTTCAGACGTACTGAATGGAATGCGAGCAGTCTCATCAACATGTCAGGAGGGTAATTCCATGCCCACTGATGAAATGCAGTATGTCGATTATCTCTTAGTACAGATAAGTTTTCCTTACGAGAGGAACCCCCTCGAGAACTTGGAATATTATGATGTTTACTTGTTTCAATACCCATACCAGGAAAGACTGTTTAAGAAATGAATAAAATACTGTATGGAAGATTGTATAGTATAGAAGAAAGAGCACATGATACCGTATACCTCCATGATGGTACATCAACTGAAAAGGGCATTGCCGCAGAAACATCTTGTGCGTCTTCTCTGGCATAGAGGAAAAGCACTGTGTGCCGCACTATGGTATGGGTTTCCTGCGCAAAAGCTCACAATCGTCGGCATCACAGGAACAGACGGCAAAACAACAACGGTGGGGATGCTCTCACACATCCTGCAACAGACAGGTATTCGTCATGGTGCGCTGTCAACGGCATTCTTCACGACCGGCAGTCAGACACATTGGAACGCTACGCAAAAAACTTCCCCTTCCCCCTTCACTGTCCAAAAATTCCTCCGTCAATGTGTCAAAGAGAAGTGTACGCACGCACTTCTCGAATGCTCGTCGCACGGATTGGTACAGGGACGCCTGAATTTCACTTGGCCAAGCGTTGTCGCCATCACCAATACATCTCCCGAGCACCTCGACTACCACGGCACTTTTGAGCAGTACCAGAAAGATAAAGCGATTCTCTTCCATATGCTTAAGGGAAAAGGAACGAAAGTCCTGAACAAAGATGACGCAAGTTATCCCCTTCTGCAACATATCCCCTCTACGCACACTCTTGAATATTCCTGCAATCTAACACCTTATCCCTGCAACCTCTCTCTCAACATTCCCGGTTCCTTCAACATCGAAAATGCTTTATGCGCCATTGTATGTGCCAAAGCACTCGGCATAGATCAGAGTAAAGCAGTGGAAGCACTTCACACATTCACAGGTATCCCCGGACGACTGGAAAAAATCGACGAGGGTCAACCATTCACTGTGTACGTGGACTTCACAGTCACACCCGCCGCCTACACCAAAACACTGAACACAGTGGGGGAAGAACTGCCTGCAGAAAAAAGGCTTCTCGTTCTCACAGGAAGTTGCGGAGACCGTATGAAGGAAAAGAGACCGCAAATCGGAAAGATCTGCTCCAAACTTGCAGACATCGTTGTCGTGACAAATGAAGACCCCTACACCGAAGATCCTGAGAAGATCATCGATGACATCTGGCAGACTGTCGATCAAAACGCCTGCTTCGCACATCGCATCACCGACCGCAGAGAAGCTATGCAGTTCCTTCTGCAAAAAGCACAGCCGGGAGACGTTGTTCTCTTCTGTGGAAAGGGAAGCGACACCACCATGTGGACAAAAGACGGTCAGGTGCCGTGGAACGAGAGGGAAATCGTGCGAGAGCTGCTGCGAACAATGCACCATGAGCGATAACACCCTCATTATCGGTATCGATGAAGCAGGCCGCGGTGCACTGGCAGGACCTGTTGTGGCAGCCGCCTGTCACCTTACCACTGCAATTCCGGAATCAATACTCATACAGGATTCAAAAAAA
>PFDS01000031.1 GCA_002772605.1 Candidatus Peregrinibacteria bacterium CG10_big_fil_rev_8_21_14_0_10_49_16 | reverse complement strand
AACCGTCGGTCGGTCTGTTTCTGCTGTACGAACAGTGAACCAGGAAGTGGCAGATATGGTGAAGAAGTGGACGACCATTCCTGTCCATATTCTTGCATCACAGTATCTGGATCCGAAAGCTTTGCAGCCGGATCTGTCTCTTGAAAAGAAATACGACATCGTCTTCTGCGGACGACTGGTGCCGAATAAGGGTATTGAGAATGTGTTAGAGGCACTTGTACATATAAAAGACAAACAGTTGCTCATTATTGGCGACGGTCCGTTACTTTCACGTCTACAGTCTCACGTCTCACGTCTTGCGCTTACGAAACGTGTTACATTTACCCAGTGGCTCCCTGAGAAAAATGACGTTTACCGTGCGATTCAATCTGCAAAAGTGATGGTGGTACCGTCCAAAAGTGAGGGCGGTCCACGTGTGGCACTGGAGGCAATGGCCCTTGGTGTGCCGCTCATTGCGACGCGCGTGGGAGTACTCAAAGAACTTGAGAAGGGAAAGATGTACTTGCCGACAACTGGTGAACCGGATGACTTGGTCGACAAAATCGGTCACCTCCTTTCGGACAACGCGCTCTTTACGGAGTACGCTCGTCGGGGACGTGATATTCTCACGATGTATTCGTGTGAGAAGTTAGTGAGAGAGTATGCTCAATTTCTTAAATCTTTTGCATGAAGCTTTTCATTATTACTCAGAAGGTTGATCGACGAGATCCGATTCTTGGATTTTTCCATCGATGGGTTGAAGAGTTTGCGCAAACATGTGACAAGGTTACTGTTATCGGTCTCTCTGTCGGAGAGTACGCATTACCGTCCAACGTTGTTGTTGAGACATTGGGGAAGGACTGGGGAGTCTCGAAAATCTTTCAGCTCTGTCGTTTCTGGTGGTTACAGTGGAAATTACGCAAAGAGTACGACGTAGTCCTCGTACACATGACACCGATCTGGGTGGTGCTTGGTTGGAAAATGTGGTGGCTTTTCCGTAAACCTGTTTACCTTTGGTACGAGGCGCGTGGTACAAAGTGGCCACTACGTTTTTCGCTCCTCGTTGCGCGAAAAGTGTTCAGTGCATCGGAGTATGGAATGCCGCTCCCGACAAAAAAGAGCATTATCGTGGGCCATGGCATCGACACAAAGCGTTTTTGTCCAGACCCAAGTATAGAGCGGGATCCCACACTCCTCGTGACGGTTGGGCGCATTACGCGCGCGAAACGTTTGGATGTATTGCTCCGTACATTACATGCGCTCCCTCCACAGTACCATTTGACGGTTGTAGGCATGCCTATTACGGCTGATGACAGCCAAGTACTGTCTGGTTTGCAGGAATTTTTGCACAACTTTGATTTGCATGACCGTGTGACAATTTCCTCACTGGAGCAGCCTGCCCTTGTTCTGCTCTTGCAGCGTGCGGGAATGTTCCTGCATGCGAGTGAAACAAGTTTGGATAAAGCAGTGCTTGAGGCATGTGCTTGTGAGTGTCCTGTTGTTTCTCTGTCGTCTGCCGTGCAGCCAGAGCTCCCTGAACGGTTACGTGTGAACGATGAAAATATGGCCACAAAAGTTGAAGAGTTCTTTGTACTTCCAGAGGAGAAGCAGAGTGAGATTTGTCAGCAGTTACGTAGGAATGTCACAGAAAAACATGGTCTCCCAAGCCTCGTGCGGCGATTGGTTGGAGAAATGACACGGTAGTACAGTACACTTCTCTCTATGATGCCACGTCTGAGCATTGTTATGCCTGTCTACAACGAGGAAGCGACATTGACTGCAATTATCGACCGTATCTTTCAGGTGTGTGGTGATTTTGCGGAAGTTATTTTTGTGGACGATGGATCGAAGGACTCTTCACTTTCGATTCTGCATGCGAAAGCGCGAACTCAGGATACTGTTCTGCACAAAGAAAACGGCGGGAAGGGGTCCGCCGTGCGCATGGGGTATACACATGCCAAGGGACACTACGTCATTGTGCAGGATGCGGATCTGGAGTACAGCCCCGAGGAAATTCCTGCGCTTCTGCGTATTGCAGAAGAAAAAAACATACCTGTTCTCTTCGGGTCACGCCGACTCAAGAAACAGAAACAGTACATGCACCTGACAACGTTTGTTGGAGGGTCACTCCTCACGACCATCTGCAATGTGCTCTATGGCAGTCATCTCACGGACCAACCCACATGCTACAAGATGGTGCGTCGAGACGTTCTTGAGACTCTTCCACTGAAAGAAAATGATTTTCGTTTTGACCCGGAACTCACGGCAATGCTCCTGCGGCGCGGATATCATATTGCTGAGGCACCGATTTCCTACACACCGCGTAGTTTCAAAGAAGGGAAGAAGATTTGTTGGAAAGACTGGTTTAAATGGGTATGGGTGTTTGTGAAATTGCGTATTGTGAAACCATGATTTCCTTCGTTCAAAAATACTCCTGGCACATTCTTCTTGGATTACTTCTTCTCTTAATTCTTCTGTGGCTGCCGGGAACGCGTTTTCCCGTTGTGAGTGACACGGCAATCTACGCACTTCTTGGAGAGAGTTTGTGGAAAGATGGATCGTACAAGCTTCTTGGAGAATCCTACGCGAAGCACTTGCCGTTTCATGCGTTTGCGTCCTATCCGTTGACGCAACTCTTTGGTATGCAACTTGGTATGCAACTGAGTAGTCTGCTGGCAGGTGGTGCAGTGCTCCTCTTAAGTTTTTTCCTGTTTGCACGAGTGGCAGACTCCTTCGTTGCTCTTCTGACTTCTGTCTTCATTCTTTTTCATCATGGGTTTTTATACATGGCTCAAGTGGGATCTGCAGATTTTCTTTTTACGAGTCTTGTGCTGGCATCGGTGTATGGATTTCTGCGTGCAGATCAGGATGACCGATGGTACCTTCTGTCCGGTGCCGCACTGGGTCTCGCTTGTCTGACACGATACAACGGCGTGCCACTGTTTGCGGTGTTCGGTTTATGGGTGCTTTTTCACCGTCGTGACCACCTCTACTCACTGTGGTTCTGGGTAGGGATGGGATTCGGAGTGCTCCTCTTTGCACTCTGGCCTCTGCGTAATTTTCTCGTCTTTGGGGATCCGCTGTACTCAGAGTACACGGGAGAGTTAGGGCAGCAGGCGCCGAGTCTGGTGCATCAGTTTCTCTCGAATCTGTTCTACTACGGTAATCCGCTCCAGAATATTTTGCCGCTGCTATTACTCTTGTCTCTGTACGGACTACTTCGTTACTGGAGAAAGTACCTTTTTTTTGTATGCGTCATGGGTGCACTTTGGATACTGACCGCTATCTGGTGGGTGCAGGCACTGCGTTTTGCGTTTCCGGGATATGTATTTTTGCTCTTTTTTGCAGTGTTAGGATTGCGAGATGTTTGCCAACGTATGTCGCCCGCAGGGTTCCCCTCCTTTGAGGGAGGGGCCAGGGGAGGGGGATCTGTTGTATGGAAATATACATGTATTGGTTGCATTACTGTTCTCATAGTTACCCACACCGCAGCTATCTGTCTCTACACCTACGGTTCCTGCAACAGTGTCGTCGATCGACTTGTTCCGCAGATCTCTGCAAACCTTGGTCTATCTTCGGAAGGGTTCTACACATGGTCCCTTGCGCGTGATTACATCAATGAGTATGCGGAAGAGAGTTCCTTTTTCCTCGTGGAAAGTGGAGTGAACAGACGTGTGTGGGAAGAGGGGGTGTTTCGGGAGGATATCCAGTTGGTATCTTCGCGCGAAGAATCCTGCCCTCTCTACGAGATTACACGGGAACCAAAAGAAGGTGTGGAAATTTTGTACCAAACGGAAGCAAGTCCGGTGACGTCGGTGGTGCAATATAGATGTAAGTAAAACCCACACCGAAACCGGGATGATGTTGATCATCCCGGTTGACTGCCCCAACTAGGCGTGGGGCGTGCCCAGCGCTCGCAAGAGCGCCACCAAGAAGCTCGTCAGCTTCTTCTTCATGTTTTCACCTCCTTTCCTTTTTCAAAGATCCGAAAACAGAAGATTATATAATACTTATTTTTATAAATTTGTCAATAATTCCTCAAAGCTCTCTTTTCAGGTGTTTCTCGACGTTTTCGAACCACTCCGGATCCTGGTCGTCTCGAAATTCCTTCCGATTCACATCGCGGATGCGTTCGAGTTCGGATCGGGCTGGAAGGGATGGAATGACATACTTCTTACCGGTGATTGATTCGTAAATTTCGCAGATAGTACAGATCGCGAGCATAGCCGAGAGTGTGCCGAAGAGAACGTTGCCGCTCCATTGTTTTTTAGGAGGGGTCATGTAGTACAGAATTGTCTCTTCCGGTGTTTTGAAGTAATGAAGGAGAATAACTGCTCCACTCATGCCACTGAATCCGGTGAGGTACTCATTTCGTTCTTGCTCTGGCACGACGTAACAGCGATAGCCTTTTCTGATCAGAATTTCATTTGCCTTATCAAATGTGTCGTACCGTACGGGAGGTTTACCGATATGCGACGGATGGTTGTTAAAGTTGGCAGGAGCGAGTGACAGCTTTTCTTTCTTACAGAAAATCTCTCTATTGATAGCTGTGCAGTAACTGCTGCTGACCTCATACTCTTTTCCATCAATGTCGTAGTGCCACCAGTTGCGCGGACGAAAACTGACAGATGCTGTTTTGTCATCTGCAAGTTCTCTTTCGAGCACATCAAGCATCTTCGGGCTCATCGGGAACATGTCGTCATCGCAGATCCACCCGATTTTTCGATGTGTCGCAATGTGATACAAAAATTCGTCCGACTTCGTCGCGGCGTAGAAGTTGAGAAACTTCTGCACACGCATGTTGGGAAAGTCCTTCGGGTTGAGTTTGCCGGAACAGTCGAAGAGCACTTTACCTACTCTGTCTCCCAGGTTCTTTTCTGCAAAGTGATACCACACGTACGCCATAGGTGGGAGAATGTTCATGGTGAAGAGGGCGGGTTTTTCTACTCTTTCCCCTTCCTGAGGGAGCCCGCCTGCCGGACGGACAGGGGGACAAAGGGGAGGGGGTGCCAAGAGGCGAGAACGTACATAGTATCCGCATGTTGGCAAAAACGTGCGTCTTGCGCTCAGTATGCTAAAGCGCCTGAAGGCGTGTTGGAGGATTTGGTGGTAGGGACGAGCCATGCGTATGCAGTATACTGCTTTTGTGTTGGGTAGTTTTTTTGCTGAAAAACGCTGGTATTGGCTTGTATTCTGCACTGCTGCATTTTTTGGGCTTTTGGTTAGCATGCCACATATTCTCCACGTACTGGATGGTCGGTATCAGGGAATTCCCGTGCACTTCAACAGCGACGAGTTCAGCTATCTTCCGCGTGTGCAGGAAGCACTTCTTGGTCGAAGTCACAGGTTGGGCACTGCGGTGACAGGAGGCGATGAGGAGTTACCTGAACTGCAAACGGCGTTTATTGAGCGTGTCTACGGGGAACTCTTTCGGCCGTTTCGCGTGAATGCTGCAACAGTGCTTATGTGGATGGATTTTATCATTCCTTTTCTTCTCTTTCTTGTGCTCCTTGGGTTCTGTCGAGCATGTGGGTTTTCACGAAAGCAGGCTTTTGTTATCGCTGTACTTTTCTGCTTCATGGAACTCTACAACCTGGGGCGTCCCATTCACCAGCGAACAAGTTTTCTTCTGACACTCCTTGCCATGTGGGGGGTGCTTGCCGGTCTTCAGTACAGATTGCTTTGGGGAGTTATGGGCGGAGCTCTCATGGGGTTGCTTGTTGATGTGTACTTCTGGAGCTGGACGGCCGCGTGGGCTTGGTGGGGTATTCTTACATTGCTCTATTTTTTGAATGCTGTGCATAGTCGTGCTGAGCGATGGAAGCATGTATGGCGGATACTCCTTTTTGGAGGAGTGGGAGCGGTCATTGCTGTTCCTATCTTTTTGCAACTCATGCGTGCCAGTGCACATTCTCTCTACACAGAAGCATTCTTTCGCAGTGGCATTGGACATACACAGAGTCCGGAATCCTGGCCGTGGACGGTGCTGTTTTTGTGTATGGCACTCGGAGTGAGTGTGGGATGGTGTCGTCGCATATACACAACAGCAGTTACGTGCACTGTGCTGACAGCGTTTGTGATTTTTAACCAACATCTGTTGCATGGCATTCGTTTCATCTTCGTATCGCACTACTTGTTCTTTCTCGTATTTGCCGCCTGCGTAGCTGTTACTGCGGCAGCACGTCGTAGAGAGTGGTTTTCTCGTGTTGTGCTTTGTGCGGGATGTGTATTTCTTTTTGGCATTGCCTATGACAACCGTGCAGTGATTGCGCAATGGCGGATTGATGATACGGATTTTGGTGAGCAACACCTGGCTTCACTACTTTCTTTACTAGAAGCATTCGACCAGTCAGTCGTTCTATCAGATCCTCTTACATCATCGTTGGTTGCGAGTCATACCCGTCACGATGTCCTCTACACGCACTACATTCAGCATGAACTGCGCAGTCACAGGGAACTCGCGGAGCGCTATTGCCTTACACAGATGCCTCTAGATGTCCCTGACCGTCGACCAGAAGATGAAGTCGTTCTTGTGTACGGTGATGCGTACGATGCGATTTTTGACATGCAGGGAAAGGAACGTGTGCGTCAGGATGAACTGGATTTGGTCACAGGTACATGTGCAGACATCGAGGAGCGTTTGGAGGAATACTTGGAGAGGTATCGTGTGAAATACGTTGTGTGGGATGAAAAACGTCAGCCGGGTTGGGATATGAGAAGACTTGGTACTG
>PFDS01000055.1:14644-15317 GCA_002772605.1 Candidatus Peregrinibacteria bacterium CG10_big_fil_rev_8_21_14_0_10_49_16 | reverse complement strand
ATAAACGGTACAAGCCATTTCTGTTGAATAGGTTCCGGATTAATCATAATTTGATAGTCACCATACGATCGTTTTATGCCAATAACCCGTACACTGTAACCAATTTGCGGTGCTGCAAGACCGAGAGCAAATGGATTCCATTTACGATCTAAAGCATGAAGACTCTTCTCTAACTCAACAGCAATGTTGTGTACCCGCTCATCAATGTCCTCTACAGGCTTGGCAACAGTGTGAAGTGCAGCATGCGGTACTGTAAGAATTCCAACGGAATGTACATCTTGATCCTGAAACAATAATGAAAATAGAAGAACGACAATGCCCATCACAAGTGTGCCTGCACAAAAAAGCCATTTCTTTTGAGTGATATGATTCATCTACAACATAATATACACATTGCTCTACTAGATCCCCCTCCCACACGAAGTGTCCCCTTTGGGGCTAGCCCCTCCCTCAAGGGAGGGGAACTACCCACTTGCCACCTCTCCTCATCGTTCTCCTGAAAACTCAACACTACTTCTTCTTATCATCATATTTCTTCCCCTTCTTCTCCACCACCTCTCCTTCCACAACATCCTCTTTTGGTTCTTTTGAACTCTTTGCATCCTTTGTTGCCTCTTTCTGCACTTGCTCGTACACAATCTTCCCAATCTCCTGTGCAGCAACACCTAATTCT
>PFDS01000055.1:7415-14627 GCA_002772605.1 Candidatus Peregrinibacteria bacterium CG10_big_fil_rev_8_21_14_0_10_49_16 | reverse complement strand
ATTGCGCGCGTCCACAAGTCCTTTTTTCTTCTTATCCTCCTCGGCGTGAAGCTCCGCATCTTTCCGCATCTTCTCGACTTCCTCTTCGGAAAGTCCTGTGGACCCCTGAATAGTGATGTGTTGCTCTTTTCCCGTACCTTTATCCTTGGCTTTCACATTGAGGATACCATTTGCATCGATATCGAACGTCACTTCAATCTGCGGCATACCACGTGGAGCAGGCGCGATTCCATCTAAAATAAATCGTCCGAGAGATTTATTGTCCGCAGCCATCTCACGCTCCCCCTGCACAACATGCACTTCAACAGACGGCTGGCTATCTGCCGCAGTGGAGAAGACCTGACTTTTCGTTGTCGGGATCTTGGTGTTTCGTTCGATAAGTTTTGTCGCTACGCCTCCAAGTGTCTCCAACCCCAGAGAGAGCGGCGTCACATCCACAAGCACAATGTCCTTATCGATATCTCCCGCAAGCACGCCTGCTTGTACAGCGGCACCAATCGCGACCACCTCATCCGGATTTACACCTTTATGTGGCTCTTTTCCAAAGAGTTCCTTCACTTTCGCCTGCACCGCAGGCATACGCGTCATTCCGCCGACAAGCACGACTTCATCAATATCCCCTTTGGAAACCTTCGCGTCTTTCAGGGCTTGTACGCACGGCTCGACCGTGCGCTCGATAAGATCTGCGACAAGAGATTCTAACTTGGCACGCGACAACTTGAGCAGTAAGTGCTTCGGACCCGTCGCATCTGCTGTCACGAACGGCAAGTTAATGTCCGTTTCTGTCGCAGACGAGAGCTCGATCTTCGCCTTCTCCGCCGCTTCCTTGAGCCGCTGTAATGCAATGGGATCACCAGTGAGATCCACTCCCTGGTCTTTCTTGAACTCTGCAACCAACCAGTCAGTGATCACCTGATCAAAATCATCTCCTCCCAACTGCGTATCACCATTGGTCGACATCACCTCAAACACGCCATCTCCCATATCCAGAATGGAGACATCAAATGTTCCTCCACCAAGATCGTACACGGCAATCTTGTGCTCTTGCCCTTTATCAAGCCCATAAGCAAGAGCAGCAGCAGTTGGTTCGTTCAGAATGCGCAGCACTTCAAGCCCTGCAATCTTTCCCGCATCCTTTGTTGCCTGACGTTGCGAATCGTCGAAATACGCGGGAACCGTAATCACTGCCTGCGTCACAGAGGTTCCTAAATAACTTTCAGCATCCTTCTTCAACTTCTGGAGAACTTTCGCACTCACCTCTTGTGGAAGCATGTCTTTGCCCATGACATCAATGACAGATCGCCCCTCCTTTCCCTCCTTCACCGTAAAAGGCATCTGCTTGGCATCACGCTCTACTTCGGAAAAGCGCCGTCCAATGAAACGCTTCGCAGAAAACACCGTTCCTTTCGAATTCGTCACTGCCTGCCTTTTAGCAACCACTCCAACAAGTACTTCGCCATCTTTGAAGGCCACAACTGACGGTGTGGTGCGATTCCCTTCCGCATTCGGAATGACGACAGGCTCCCCTCCCTCTACAACGGCAACGCAGGAATTCGTTGTTCCAAGATCAATACCAAGTACTTTTGACATGAAAATAGGGGTTAAAGTATAGGACAGACACTAGCACTCTCTAGTTTAGAGTGCTAATATCGATGAGTCAACCAAAATTCCGGCGAATTCCTATAACCTTTTCCCTACACCCTATACCCTAGTCATATGTTTCTCGATGAAGTTACTCTCTCGGTGAAAGGTGGAGACGGCGGCAATGGCTGCGTCTCTTGGCGTAGAGAAAAATACATCCCAAAAGGGGGACCGGATGGAGGAGATGGAGGAGATGGAGGAGATGTCATTCTTCAGGCCAACGCACATACGGATACCTTGAGCAACTTCCTCTCGAAAAAACGATTTGAGGCAGAGAGAGGAGCGCATGGTATGGGAAAAAACAAGCATGGAAAACGGGGAGAAGATCTTGTCCTCTTCGTTCCTCCCGGAACACTCATCTACAGCATGCGCGCTCCTGGACAGGAACCACAACTTCTCGCGGACCTCCATACGCAAAACATGCAAGTCTGTGTCGCGCAAGGAGGAAGAGGAGGATTCGGAAACGCTCACTTCACCAGCAGCACTCGCCAGCGCCCAGACTTTGCAGAACTTGGCGAACCTGGAGAAGAGAACGAGATTGACCTCCAACTAAAACTTGTCGCCGATGTGGGAATCATCGGGTATCCCAACGTAGGAAAATCCACACTGATCTCCTGCATCAGTGCAGCAAAACCGAAAATTGCCGACTACCCCTTTACAACACTGGTCCCCAATCTCGGAGTCGTCGTTGTGGGCGAGAGACCTGCCGGCCGTAGCCTTGGCGAAGGCCGGTCATATGTCGCCTGCGATATTCCCGGTCTTATCGAAGGAGCAAGTGAAGGAAAAGGTTTGGGTGACCTCTTCCTGAAACATATTGAACGCTGCAGCATCTTAGTACATGTGCTTGATGCATCGCATGAAGACATATTGCAAGACTACCGCATTCTCCGCAAAGAACTGGAACAATACAGTGAAATCTTGCTCAAAAAACCAGAATACATTGTGTTGAATAAAATTGACCTTGTCCGTGTCACTCAACGAACAGAACTGGAAAAACAGATTCAAAAGGCACAACTCCCCTTCCTTCGCAGTATCTCCGCAGCAACACAGGAAGGTATTGGCGAATTGAAAAAAGAACTGCTTTCCCTCATTCTCAAGCATCGAGAACAGAACATGTCACAGGAAAAATATACAGTACCATCGACTCCAATTGTTCTCCACCCGCACCACCAACCACACCGCATGAATGCATACGAAATACGCCAAACCCCGGCAGGCGTTTTCATCACCGGGGAACGTCTGGAACAATTTACAGCCATGACAAACTTTGGCAGCAAGGGAGGAGTACAAAGATTCCGCGATGTCCTCACACGCGTGCGCCTGTTACAGCACATTGAAAAAATACGTACAGATGATGCTACCCCTGTCTATATCGGCAAAATTCGGATAGATGAATATCTCTGAAATTTCAGTGTCACACTGAGTTCATCGAAGTGTATACTGCCTCATATGCGACGCATTCCTCACCTGCTTCTCATTGGTGGACTTCTTCTTAGTGTACTCTCCTCCTCTCCCGTTTTCGCAGAGAAAACGGGCACTTCCATAACCATTGAACAACAGAACCTTGCGGGAAGTATTGGTAAATGGACCCTGCTGACTCCACATGATCAATTTATAGAAACAGAGAACAAACGCGTGTTGTACAACGTGCCCCAGGGAATTTTTACACTCTTCGTCACACCACCAAAAGGTGCGAGTACCAGCATCCGCGTACGGCGCAACGAAGAAGTGCTTGCCACAGTTGATGTGCCCCAAGTGACATTCAGCGCACAAACCGGAGATCAGATACATGTCAGTGTGAGTTACATATTCACGCGCGTCGGAGTCGTCGGCGTGCAGAGCGACCCCGCGGGACTCCAGTTCGAACTACGCGGTCCGGATAACAGCCGCATCCTCGGCGTCACTCCCGAAAGTTACCTACGTCTCCCTGAAGGACAGTACACAGTACACTACCAAACACTCGAGGGATGCACCTCACCCCCGCTACAGTCATTACTCCTCGAAAAAGACGGACGCATTACCTTCTCTGTTACTCTCACATGTAAAAATGCAGAACAACAACGAAAAATGATGAGTGAACAAGAACGAGGAGACGGCACATTCGTCACAGTGCCTGTGGAAGGAAGAACAGTGACATTCACCGACGTCCCTCAGTCAACATGGTTCGCACCGTTCGTCTTCCGC
Organism: Candidatus Peregrinibacteria bacterium CG10_big_fil_rev_8_21_14_0_10_49_16; assembly: GCA_002772605.1. GTDB lineage: Bacteria > Patescibacteriota > Gracilibacteria > Peribacterales > Peribacteraceae > 2-02-FULL-49-16. The sequence goes on along the minus strand of PFDS01000055.1, from coordinate 10,802 downwards.
TCTGCAAAACACGGCGTGATTTCCGGTTACAAAGATGAGGATGGTGTGCCCACGGGAACGTTCGGCCCCAATAACCTCGTCACGCGAGGAGAGCTGGCCAAAATCGCACATAAAATCGCAGGGGCTATGCCCATGAACGGCATTCCCCCAAAAAACACGAGTGCGCGAGGAGAGTGGTTTGCATCCTACGTTACTTCGGCAGAAGAACAGGGATGGACTATCTTTCTGGATCACCGTATGGATACTCATGCACCGGCTTTGCGTGGTGAGGTTATCGTGACACTGCTCCAAATTCTGGACATCCCTCTGCATTGGCCAAAGGGTGATATTTTTAGCGATGTTCATCCATTCACCCCATTTGCAGGAGCCATCGAAACAGCGGCACAGGAAGGTATGGTCGACAGTACACAGCCATTCTTTCGTTCATCCGAACCGATTAACAGGGCAGAAATGGCAAAATTGATTACGATCACGATGGACAAGATGCAGTAGCATCCACAAGCTGAGAAGCAAGGTTTGTCACGTCACCCGCACCCAGAAAAAGCACAACATCTTGGGAGTGAAGGATGGCGTCTAATTTGTCTTGTGCTTCTAAAAGTGAACCAACATATTCGCAATTCGTTCCACTCTCCTGCGCAATGTCCTTCGCAAATGTTTTCATATCAACATCCTGTTTCTTCGCTTCCCGTCGTGCCTCATACACATCGGTAAGTAGAACATACGTGCCAAGAAATGCCTGGGTAAATTCTTTGTAAAACTGTTGTGTCCGGTCAAACATATGCGGCTGAAAAACACAAATTAACCTTCTCTGAGGATACTTTTCCCGAATTGTCGTTACTGTTGCCAATATTTCTGTTGGGTGGTGAGCATAGTCATCCACCACGATTGCACCTTGTTTTGTACGCCCTCTCTCTTCCATGCGACGCCAACATCCTTGAAAGTCCTCTAGAGATTCTTTCGTAAGAGATGCGCGTTTACCCAAGTGTTCACAAAGAGCCAAGACCAAGCGAGCATTATCGCGTATGTGTCTCCCCCACATATGTGGTTCTTGTAGTCTTGATAGACCATCAGCATCAATGACTTGTGTCTCGATATCTAATCCCGCCCGCTCTGCAACCAACCGGCACTGTGGATCCTGCATATGCGTAACGAGCACGCCGTCTGTTGGAAGAGTACTTACAAAATCCACAAATGCCGCTTCGTAAGACTCACGCGACGGAAATGCATCCACATGATCCCAGTCAACATTGGTGAGGAGGATGATTGTCGGAGCAAGGTGCATGAAGGAACGACGATACTCACACGCTTCCATAAGAAACAGGCCCGATTGCCCATGCCTCCAGTTGCGACCATCCAATGCAGGCACTTTGGTCCCGACAATGACGGTCGGATCCATACCCATGTCCTGCAGTACATGTGCTGTCATGGCAGTCGTCGTCGATTTCCCATGCGTTCCGCATACAGCAATTCTCGTACTGTACCCTGCACACAGTTCCCCGAGAGCATGGAAGTAGGAAATTTGTCGAATACCCAACTCCGCCGCACGCATGCGTTCAGGCGCATCCGCAGGAATAGCTTCGGAGTACACAAGAAGATCCGTATCAGCAGAAAACGCCGTACCATCCTGAACAAGAGAAACAGCAATCCCCCTTTCACGTACATCGCGGATCAGCGGAGTCTCCGTACGGTCGCTCCCGGTCACACGCACACCCAGCGCATGTTGCAATGCTGCATACGCACTAAGACCAATGCCGCCGATGCCGCTACAATAGATATGCAAGAGTTTGTAGTATACGTCTATAGCGAGACGGCAATCCAGGGTTTATCCTATAAAATACATGAGAAATAGAACATCGAGCATGACAGAACCTCTTCAGAAGAAGGTCACGATTGTGATGGGATTGGGTGTGGTTGGATTTATGGCATTTGGCTTGGCATTGTCCTTCTACCGTACTGTCCTTTTTGAAGAAACATTGCAAGATATCAAGAAAAAGAACACTCGCTTGATCGAAGAGATTGAAACTGGATACCAAGACCTCGCACACGTCCGATCGCAGCAGTACCGTGACAAGTATGCAAAAGAAAACCTTGGACTCGTGAATCCGGGAGAACGCGTCCTGATTATCAGTCAAGCACAGAAAGAAGATCATCTCCCCCAAAACACCTTATCACTTGAAGAACGACAACGTGTTCTTTTTGAAGAATTTCTGCGACAAACTCCCATCATAGAGCACTGGCAACTCTTTCTGTTTGAGAGAGAAAAATTGGAACAGTTAAAACGGACATTGTAGGTAGTTTACGGATCACTCAGGATGACACAAAACTACTTCTCAGGAACAACATGGATTATCGTGCACCATGCACTGCTTCCATGGAACTTCTGCGTTTTCTTCTGAGAAAACGACACAGTACCATCGACGTATGCATGAATAGTCCAGTCCTTCCCACGGTACGTATTATTCCCGGGACGAAACTTCAGTCCTTTCTGACGCACGAGAACTTCACCGGCAGAGACTCGCTGCCCACCGAAGCGTTTGACGCCTCGTCGTTTCGCGCGACTATCTCTTCCATTCTCGGTTGAACCACCTGCTTTTTTATGTGCCATAGGAACATTGTACGTATGAATTTGCTTTGTGCAAGCCCTTCTCTCCACTGAAAACCTATGGTAGAGTGCGTATGCGGGGTGGAGCAGCGGCTAGCTTGCCAGGCTCATAACCTGGAGGTCGAGGGTTCGAGTCCCTCCCCCGCAACCATTCGACTGCGCTCATGGCAAGCCACCAAGAACGGAGGTTGGCCTTCATGTGTCAACCTTGTACCATATCCCTATGTCTGACATGGGTGGGTTAGAATCGTTTGCGCCGGGAGAAGGCCAAGGAGTAACTCCCGAAGCACTCTCCGAAGAAGCAAAACAGCGCTTTGCTGCGGCAGGCGCCGCTTTACAAAACATTGCCAAAGAAGAGAAGAAGGCCAAGAGAAAAGATACCGGCATCGCCGATGCCATCCTGCATTTTCTGAATGATGACCAGAAAACACACTTCTCCGTACTCATCTCCCGAATGGCAGCCCGTAACTGTCCATCCATCTTTCTCTTGAGTCTCCTTTCACTGATTAACGACAACTGTCTTCGTGCAACGTTGGAATATCTCCAAGAAAAAGAGGAAGAAACAGAAGCGGCGGAAGAAATCGCCAAAGGTACAGAGCTCCTCGCTCCCGGGACACTCTCTGCCAAGTCCAATCAATCTCTTGTGGAATGGATGACACGCTTGCAAGTCATACTTGCTTACGAACACACAGGCATACTCAAAGCCATACAACTCGACGATAGCTCTCTGGATACCACCCTTTTGCAACTGACCACATTCATCATGCAGGATTTCTTTGAAGCAA
>PFDS01000055.1:0-7400 GCA_002772605.1 Candidatus Peregrinibacteria bacterium CG10_big_fil_rev_8_21_14_0_10_49_16 | reverse complement strand
ACCACTCTGCGCCAATTTGCTGCAGATTCTCTTCGAACCGTATTTGAAACAGGAACAGTTGGAGGAGGGAAAAGAGGATGTGTCATCCTGAGGAATAGGGAAGCTCTGAAAAACGGCCATCCATTCGTGGCAATCTTTTCTGTGTCATGGTGAGGTGCTTTGTAGCGAAGCGAAAAAGCCACGAATCCATACACAGAAAAGATTGCACCTCAGGATGACACGTTTTTCAGAGCTTCCATAGACATATCTACCGCTTCAGCACTGCCATAAAGGCATCCTGATTGAGGAGCACCTTCCCCATTTGCTTCAGTCGTTTCTTTCCTTTTTTCTGTTTCTCCAGAAGCTTCCGCTTCCGCGTCACATCCCCACCGTACAAATGTCCCGTGACATCTTTTCGCAGAGCGGAAACTGTTTCGCGTGCCACGACTTTCGCACCGATGGCCGCCTGAATGGGAATGGGAAATTGTGCCTTGGGAATAACTTCTTTTAGTTTCTTACAAAGCCGGGCACCTATATCGTGTGCTTCACTGCGATGCACAATCGTACTGAGCGCATCTGCAGATTCCCCAAGAAGGAGAATATGAAGTTTGACCAAATCCCCTTGGCGAAAACCGAGTGGATCGTAGTGCATGGAACCAAACCCCTCGGTTGCCGACTTCAGTGCATCAAAGAAATCAAGCACGATACCCTGCAAAGGCACTTCAAATACAAGAAGCGCACGTTCTGCCTCCAGATACTGCAAAGAGATGTACGTTCCGCGACGCTCCTGCACTAAGGTCATAACAGGACCTATGTCTCCCGACCGGCACACCACTTCTAACCGAACCCATGGTTCGGAAACGGAATCGATGTATGTAGGATCGGGAAAATCTGCGGGATTGCTGATCACGGCAACCTGTGGATCATCAACCTTCAACAAACTCGCCCGGATAACCTCAGCGGGACGCTTCGCTTGGAATCGCACTTCATAGCTCACTGTCGGTGCTGTCACAATCAGATCACAGTCAAACTGGCGCTCCAGACGTTCCTGAACAATATCAAGATGAAGGAGCCCCAAAAACCCGCAACGAAAACCGTTTCCCAACGCGGAATTACGTTCCGGCTCGTAGCGAAATGCCGCATCATTCAAAGCCAGCTTCTCCAACGCTTCACGAAGCTTGGCATACCCATCCGCTTCAATAGGATAGAGCCCTGCAAACACCATAGGCTGAACCAGTGTGTATCCAGGCAGGGGTTCAAGGGACGCCTCCGAAGCAACCGTCTCCCCCGTACGCACGTAACGTACATCTTTCAATCCCGTCACAATGTACCCGATCTCTCCCGCCCCGATCGTATCGCATGCATGATACTGGGGTGTAAAGTACCCCACTTCTTGAATAGAAAATACATGTTTCGCCCCAAGAAGGTACGCAGACTGACCGGCATGGAGCACTCCATCAATCACGCGTACATAGGCAATCACTCCACGATACGTATCCGACACGGCATCGAATACCAGTGCGCGAGCTCCATCTCCCGACGCTGCAGGCACAGGAGCGGGAATTCTCTCTCTCACCGCATCAAGCACTGCCTCAACACCGGTCCCCTCTTTCGCGGACACACGAAGGATATCCTCCATCGAACACCCAAGAAGCCCGCACACTTCCTGACCAGTCCGCTCCGGATCCGCCGCAGGCAAATCGATTTTATTGAGCACGGGAATGATTGTCAGATCATGCTCCAATGCCATCATGAGCACGGCAATGGTCTGTGCCTGTACGCCTTGTGACGCATCCACCAGAAGAATAGCCCCCTCGCATGCCGCGAGAGACCTGCTAACTTCGTACCGAAAATCCGTGTGACCGGGCGTATCGATCAGATTCAACTGCATGCCTTTATGCATCATCCGCACTGGCTGCAACTTAATGGTAATGCCACGCTCTCGCTCCAAATCCATCATATCCAATGTCTGCTCTTTCATATCACGCTCTTGCACCGTCTTCGTGACCTGTAAAAATCGATCGGCCAATGTCGACTTTCCGTGATCTATATGCGCAATGATGCAGAAATTTCGTATATCCATGTGCAGGCCACACTATCCTAACCGTAGTCCTCTGCGCAATTCCTCTTCCCCTTGCCGTATGCGGACCACAAACGATTCTCTTCCCTCACATTGTTCTTTCTCTAGGGCATCGAACTTATCCTCTGGGCATTGAGGACTGACAGTAAAAGGAACACCAAGGACAAGTGCCGCCAGTGCTCCATGAAAACGCTCAGACACCACAAAAGAAGCACACTTCAACTGATCAAGCAGTTCATTCCATGACTGCACCTGATGCACAGCATCGCACGTCACGGGCAGGTTTGTCTCTTGCTGTAGACAGATCACTTCTATCGTATCCCACGATTCACGTCGCACTGTTTCCTCCGCAAGGTGCCAGAACGCACCTGAGGAATTCTTTCTCGGAATAATCATCAACACCCGCTCCTCTTTCGCCACCCTGTCACTCCCTATGGTATCACCATACACAGGATCAAATGCAAGAGTGACTTCTTTCCCTGGACATAGAAACTGTACACGCGCAAGACTGAAACGATCACGCACGGAAAGGGAAGCTGCGCGACGAATGACTGATGTTGCACACAGGCGACCCAGGCGTGTACGAAACGGGCCAATGCCCTGAAACGCAAGATGAACAGGCTTTCTGTGCAGCCTCGCCACAAACGCATGCCACCACCAAAGTATGCAGGCCTGTACGGATTCCGTATCAGTAAACAGTGACCCCCCTCCAAAGACCACACCATCACATCGACGCATGCACCGGAATGTTTTCCACCAGGGTGTACCAAATAATGATCGCATACCACAGGGAAGCCTGTGCAATTCCCCTACAACGGGATGTGCGGAGAGTACAGACCACTGAACCTCAGGAAATGTACGCAAAAAATAGTGTTTCAATGCTTCGTCACCCATGTTTCCCACACCGTAATTCCCTATAAGAACAAACTGCTTCATGTACACACATTTTACGCCTTTTGTTCAGTCTTTTCTGCCACAGGCTGATTGTCTGCGAGAACCTCCTCCCCATCCTTTTCTTCTTCTTTCTCCTGCACATTCATCGCTTCCACTTCTTCTTTGGTCATAAAGCGCTCTGTCAGCTTCGACCGCTTTCCGAATGCCGTACGGAGGAAGAAGAGTTTTGCGCGACGGACTTTCGCAACTTTCTTCACTTCCATACTCGCAATCACGGGAGACTGGAGCGGATACACCTTCTCCACCCATACACCGGACACAAGCCGACGGAGCGTCACTGTGGCATCTGTAGGAACATGACCCCTATGCACCTGTATCACCAACCCTTCAAATGTCTGAATACGCTCTTTACTTCCTTCCTGAATACGCTCACGCACACGCACTGTATACCCGGGCTTCAGGTCGGGTACGGGACGTAAGGCACTCCTGGCCTGTGACTGGAGAAGTTGATGTGTCATTGAAGAAGTGGAGAAATAGTAGGGAAAGAGACTATTCTAGTCAAATACTCTCAAAATACATACAATAAGCCATCCTTCGAGATGATTTTTCTTGTGTCATGGTGAGGTGCCCCGTTACCTATCACCTCTTCGCCTCCTCAATCTCCTCTTGAATCGTATTGACGACCAGAAGATGCCTCGGGTCATTGAGAATGTCCGTGACAAATCGATCCTTGAGACTCAAGCGATAGAGGAAATCTGCTTGAGAGAAGATGGAGTACTTCACGTCTTTAAGTGTATTATCCTGAAGCAGTAATGCCTCGATCAACTCTTTACGCACATCTCCAACAACGAGAAGATCGACTTTACTCTCCGTACCACAGAATGCTCCGGCCAAAAGAACCAACTGCACATTCGACAGGTTCCTGAGACTATTCACCAGAGGACTTTCTCCTTGAACAACTTTTGAGAACAATGAACGAAGATCGGCATAGAGAAAGAATTCCGTATCCACACGGTAGTATTTCTTCCGGTTGCGATGACGCGCTTTGACCAAGCCAATTCTTCTCAAGTTTTCCAGCTCGCGACGAATAGAGTTTATTTGCTCATTGAGGACACGTGTCAGCTCTCGGATGAAGTACTCTCGTTCAGGATGGAGGAGAAAGGTAGAGAGGAGTTTCACTCGCGTTTGCGAGGAGAAGAGTGCCTTCAATATCGCTGCAGAGGACATGTGCAAAAAGAGTATTCAATAAGGGGAATACAGTGCAAGAAAAGTATACAGTTAAAAGAACAAGTACTGTATACGGAAATAGCGGTATAAAACAAGAGAAAAGCGTAACTTAGACACAAATTTTCTTCTAAAACTGATCAAAAAATATACTCAACAAAAAAATAGTATGTTGTGTAATACTATTTATAATAATGCAAATTCATCAGAAGAACTATTCTATTATGTGTATGCATTTGGATTGATCATGTTTAAAAGCACTGCAGCAAAGATAAGCATTATCAAACCTACAATCGAATAGAGAATGTGCTGCACGCCCTGTTGACGCAAGCCGGGGTTCCCGCCCGAGAACATGATTTCATAACCGGCCATGATCATGCGAATGATAACAATCCCAACTCCAAAAGCAATGAACCATGGCCAGAGTGCTTCAACATAACGTATAATCACCTGTACTCCTGTTCCTCCAGGAATAGTTGTGGTGCCTCCTCCTGTCCCTACATATAACCTTCCTTGGGCATACGCCACTTCAGCAATCGTCTGTAAAAAGGAAAGCATCAGTACATGATAGCAAAAAACATAAAAAACCGCAATGTTAAGTCGGGTCAATGCCAAAACTGCTCATTCTTGGATTGGAAAAGACTTGTTACAGTCCATTCACAAGTCCTGCTTTACACTGTATACTGGTATGATGCCTCAACGACGATCTCCCCTTTTCTTCGATCAGAACCCACGAGTGGACGCATGGAGGAAAAAAAGAAAAGAACGAAGAAAAAATGAAAGAATGGCAAGACAAAAAGATACAAAAGGGCAAAATGAAGAAAAGGAAAGGGCACAGCCACAAAAACAGAAGGGGCAGAATACAAGACCAAGAAAAAAAATGGGGCTTTTTATGGCGTTTCTCTTCTTTCTCACTGCCTTTTTCTACGATGCCCTCGATGTGATTACCACAGTGTTCGGGGATGATTACTGGATTCTGGATCTGCTCTTTTTTCCACCAAGCGTCTTTTGGTGGGTATACTTTAGAGTAAAACATATCAGGAAAAGAGGGCTTGTATGGTTCGCCTATTGTGTAGAACTCTTGCCATTGTTAGATGTGCTGAATTTCCAAATGGTCTACGCCATCATTATCATCCTTACTAACCGTTCAGAGAAGCTTGCAAGGCTCACAGAAAAAATGCCCGGCCCTTCGAAAGGCATGCCAAAATTGAAGGCAGCATCATAAAAACAGATTTACACAAAGAAATTTTCTTTGATACATACAAGTATGGACCTACACTATCTTCGTGTATCGATTGCACAAATATCTCTGCAGAAGCTCTATTACTTTTGCTGTCATAATACTGGCAGCATGCGAGTTGACTATAGAACCTCAGCCACCACCTCCACCACCGCAAGAATGCACCGTACCGGAAGCCGACTCTGAACTGACACTGGAAGAATACCTCGAAATCCTTCCTGAGCTGATTACGGATCCATCATTTCTTACAGAAGCAACACAACTTGTGCTACGCACACCCTTCAATATCGGACTGCCCGCTGCGGCAGGGCAGAATTGCCAGTGGTTCACAGAGGACATTGGCGGAGTGTCGCGGCAGGTGCGGTGGTGCCGATGCATTCGCCGGGCCGTGAGAGGAGTTGATGTATTGGAATTCTGTTTCCCGGTCCACCCACTCTGGAAGTGCGTCGATACGGGAACCACCGTAGAATTGGTGCCGGGTGATCTGCCGGCGTCCTTCCCCGGGCAAGGGGCACTGACAATGACTCCGATTCCACGACCTGTTCTCACTCCACCATTTCTGGGACTGACGGTAATTCCTAAAAATCCGAGTCTTATTCCTCTTGTAGAACTCATCAGTAATGCTCTCAATTACCGTGTATTTCTCCTTATCACTCCCGAACGCCTGGTAGAACTCCTCAATCCTATTCCGTAGTCAAAATAAGAAAAATATTGGGATATGTACAATAGGTAATTGATAAAAATGCAAAATTTTGGTATTATGTTGGGATGCCCTCACACAAAACAAGCAAATACAATAGAAGTATTGCGCACTGGAAAATAGTGGGTGGAGCATTTGCCTTGTGCTTTCTTGTGCATCTTCTGAGTCTGGAGGGAATGCAATTGCTAAATCCGGTTCCTACGGCACACGCCGGACTTGGCGATATTATCATTGGTGCAATTACAGATGCGATACAGGCTGTGCTGGGATGGCTCTGGACAAATATACTTGAGCCGTTCATTGTCGGCCCTCTACTGGCAATAGTTGCCATTATACTTACATACTTCTTTGGTGGTCCATTGATCAGACTATTCTGGATGGTTATCTATGAACTCGTAATGACATTAGCCACAATACTCATGTGGATATTTACGACATTCATCGAACAATCTCTCGATCCGGCAGGATTCTTTACAGTGCGATTTTTGGGGGGTGCTATGTTGGATAGAGTGTATAACTTTCTCTGGCTTCCTATTCGCGACCTCACGAATGTTGTATTAGCATTTCTACTGCTCATTGGCGCAATCATGGTCGTTGTAAAAGCAAGTAAAGATTTTCTCGTGCAATATGCTCCAAAATTTATCATTGCAATCATTCTCGTAAACTTTTCCTGGTTCATCTCACTTTTTGTACTCGATGTTGCCAACATAGCCACAAGAGCAAGCTTTACACTCTTCACTGCCCGATGTGTTACAGAGAGCGGGGCAGAGGAATGTAAAGTCATCACAGATATCCAATTCCGTGGCGGAACTGTTGCTCCCGGAGTTGGTGGATGGAGATGCCCTCTTCTGGCCGTCTGTATCCGTAAGCAAGCAGTAGATCAAACGAATAGCTTTGAAAAAGTAACTAGCGGTCTTGTGCAAGGATATGGAAAAATCCTCGATGCAGGCGGGGCTGTTTTAGGAGCAAGTGCAGATGATAAATTTTTAAAACTAATCGCCTGGGACGAAATTTCCAGGGTAAATTTTAGTTTTAGTGACTGGAATGCATTTTGGAATAGCATTTCAAATTTTGCTACTTCCATACTCATTGGAACATTTAAGGTAGTTATGACAGTGTTCATCCTCATCATCGGTACGATATTGTACCTGACAGCTCTTCTGGCCCTCTTTGTCATACTTCTCATTCGCCTCCCTTTCCTCTGGCTCGGATTAGGACTCATGCCACTCGTAGCAGTCGGTATTGTCCTAGGAAAAGGTGGATTTAGTGCACATATCTGGAAA
>PFDS01000030.1 GCA_002772605.1 Candidatus Peregrinibacteria bacterium CG10_big_fil_rev_8_21_14_0_10_49_16 | reverse complement strand
TGCACTGGGATACGTTCTTGATGAAGATCGCATACAGAAAGACATCACTCAATTCGGGCTTCCGGGAGTTACACCCCCCTCTGATGTGACGTTTGATACGCAAGGCAGTCTGCTTGCTCACGGTGGATATGAATACAGTGTTGCAGCAGTGACAGATGACATCATTCGCGCGTTCCATGAGCGTGATACAGATGCAGTAACGCTCAGTGTTCCCTTGCAGTATCGTGACGGACATGTGTTTGTGCGTGATGAAGAGAGTGGAAAAAAAGCGGTGTTGACGCTTCTGGCGAGTGGTCGGTCCAACTTCAAAGGTTCACCGTTTGGGCGTGAGTTCAATATTAAGAAGGCCATTCATGAACATCTGCATAATGTCATTATTCCTGCAGGTGAAGAATTCTCTTTTAACTCGATTCTTGGAGGTCCTGTGACGCTCAGTCGCGGATGGCGGGAATCTCTGGGGATTTTTGAGGGTGGAGAACTGCGTCCAACACCTGGGGGAGGCATTTGCCAGGTATCCACAACGCTCTATCGCGCCATTGTTCTTGCAGGGTTGCCTGTCTTACAGCGGCAAGCACACAGCTTATACGTGAGTTATTATAAAGAGTATGGCGTGGGTATTGATGCGACCATCTTTCCTCCGTACAGAGATCTGGTTTTTCTCAATGACACGGGATCGGACATCGTTGTTCAGGCAGAGGTGCTGGAGAATGATGATGTGTTTGTACATCTCTACGGCGTATCGGATGGGCGAGTAGTAGAGTTGGATGGACCGTTTCTTTCAGGAAATGCACCTGACGATTTGCAAGTGAATGGTCGAAAGCTCATGAAGAATGAAATTGCCTGGGTACAGCGGATACAGCATGCAGATGGGAGCACGGAAGAAAATATCATTCTGTCACGCTACGGAAAGGGCATTCCTCAGTCACAGCTTCTGGCGGAGTTGACGAATGAGGAAGAGAGTGTTTCTATTGATCTCTCATTTCTCACAGAGAATTTGTGAGTTGCTGTTCTGTAAGGCATTTGCTCTCGCTTGCAACACGAGAGAGGTTTGTGCATACTGTCACCACTATCTTTTTCTCTTTTTACTATATGGATAATAGAAGTAATCCATGGTTTGGCATTTCAATGGGGCTCTTGGGTCTTATTGTTGGTTATGCTCTTGCCACAGTATTTGGCGGCGGTCTATCGCTTCCATCAGCAAAAATTCCTGCGCAGGTGGCACAGGATCCCACCGCTATCCCCTCAGCTCCACCTCCTCCACCTCCAGTGGGAGATGTACCTGAGGTGACAGATGAAGATCATGTACGCGGTGATCGTGGTGCGACCATTTCGGTTATCGAATATTCGGATTTTGAATGTCCCTTCTGTCAGAGGCACCATTCGACAATGGTACAGCTTCTGGAGCAGGAGGATGACGTGAACTGGGTCTATCGCCACTTCCCTTTGCAGTTTCACCCCAATGCTCTTCCTGCGGCGCATGCGTCTGAGTGTGTGAGTGAGCTTGGTGGCAACGACGCCTTCTGGCAGTTTGCAGATTTGATTTTTGAGAAAGGATTTGACTTCGAGGCGCATGTCAAAGAAATTGGTCTGAACGTTGATGCCTTCAGCGACTGTCAAGAGAGTGGCAAATACAATGACCTCATTGACGCACAGATGGCCGCAGGAGGCGCTGCCGGTGTGGACGGCACTCCAGGAAACATCGTCTACAACAATGAAACCGGCGAGGCTCAGATTGTCTCCGGTGCGCAGCCGCTCAGTAGCTTCACATCTGCAGTAAGCGCATTGCGATAAAAGATTTCCTTCTCCTTCCCTTTCCCCATTTTCTTCCCCCTCCCACTGGGAGGGGGTTCAAGGAGAGGGTCTGGGTGATGGGTGATCGAAAAAGCGTCAGCCTAGGCTGACGCTTTTTCTATTTTCTACAGACATTAGGAATTTGGTAATCCCATTCCCTGAAGATTTGTCATCACTGCATGCATTTGATCTGCAATACGTTTTTGAAGAGCACTTGTTTTCCCCATCACTCTACTGGCTCCCATTGAGACGAGTTGATCGTGTGTTTTTCGTATTTCTATGGGAATCATTGTATTGGCCAAAGAGTCGTTCATCGGATCCCAGTCCTTATCTGTGTAGTACCCTTCTCTCTCAAGATTCTTCTCAGAATAGAATGCTTCGTCAGGAATGTTATAGTTATCCAATGCCGCTGCCGTTACTTCTGTTATGCGCACAGGTTTACCACCTCCAACGGAGGTGTATGTGAATCCGATCTGTGAAAAGTATGCACGCATACTCTCATAGTACGATGGATATGCTACACAAGGATTTCCTTTCACAATCTTATCGCCCACACTAAGAAGACGCATGTTGTGGAAATGTGAGTACGGAACAATGTCAACGTTCTCCATTTGATTTCCCTGACTTGGGAAGAGTGTTCTCCCTTGCAATGCAGGATTGCTTCCTGATCCTTTCATACCTCTTTCCAACAAGTAGTGTCGCATCCAGACATTAAAGCCCCCTGCCTTTTCGGTCATCATGCTTCCCTTCATCACTATTCCATTGCGACCACGCTCAAACCCGTACTTATGGTAGAGCGTATCATAGGTGTTATCCGAGTGATGGCGGAATATAAGTTCTACCGGATGGAGATACGAATTTCCATAGTACGCTTCACCGGAATTCCACTCATGGTTTCCGTCGGTGATATGTACCACTTTAATCTTCTGTTTGAGTTTCCTTGGAACCTTTGAGAGGATATTTTCCAGCAGATCAGATACGAATACTTGTTGATCACGCGGGAAAGGCATGCCAAAGGGATTCCCTTCTTGCGCAGCCATCTTGTAGTTGTGTCCATGGAAGAGATCGCCATTGAGGAGGATAATGACTTCGTCATGCGTGCGTGTGAGTGTATGGAGCGCCATGGTGAGCATCTTCACGAGATAGTCAGCAGCACATGTGATTGACCCTACCTGCCAGTCAGAAATATTTACTACCGCTGTACGTTTGGGAGATTCGGATGTTTCAGAGAGCGCGTTAAATGTTTCATTATAGATGTCATAGTATCGACTTCCATCAGCACCAAAACCAATGGTCGTGACTGTGGGCGTTACGCAGTCCTTGCGATTGAGGAGCGCACGCCACATGTTGTCATCCTGAACTCCTCTACTGTAAGAACTCAAGTCCATCTGTCCCCTACGCAGAGTTCCTGTGGAATATGCAAGTACTCCATGCTCTCCGCCAATATTCTCCGCGCTGAATACATTTTGATCGTACACTGCCCATGCATCGGGAGGGTTTTCATCCGGTCGTGGTTCTTTATTAATACGCTTGCGTATTTTGCGCTGTGACTGCTTATGGCCAATGACAGCCCGAAGAGCACCCATGGGATCTTGCACCATAGAACTCCTGGTCGCACGCATAGATTGCGTACCACGAATAACGAGTGGCCTCTTACCAGCTCTCTTGCATAATGCTTCAAAATCATCTGTGAAGATCAGATCCTGATCCTCAATTTTTTTGCCAGGAAGTGGAATTTTATCAATTTCCAATACTTCTTGCGCATGATCACTCGGTGTCTCTCCCCTGACAAGCTTCTTATATGTATCAATCAAGAGATCATATTCATTCGCAGTCAGCTGATGACCAGTCACAACGGAGTACGGCAAAGCAACGTCCCACTGCAGGTCAAAGTTGTGCATATAGAGTGATGATTGCTTGATCTGCTCAACACGCCAATACGGTGTCAGTCCTATCTCCATCTCTTCGCCAGAACTTGCAGCTGCACGCGCTCGCTCACGTTCAAGTTGTGCAATGCGCATCGTCGTATCCACTGCATAGTGCTCCACAAGATGTTCATCTTCATCGCTCATATTGCAAATTAACTTTGTTCCATGTTTTTGTTGCAAATACTCGAGCCAGTTAAAAAGCTCTGCTGCTGCGTCATATTGCTCTGAGGTTGGAGCAACTTTCAGACGTTGGCGCTTCTTTTTCTGGAACTGATAGTTCCCATAGAGCACACCATCCACAACAATCACATCTGGTATGTGATCTGGGGGGAGGGTATTAATTCGCTCTTTCATTTCTTGCAAAAATTCTACATCCAGCATCGCATGGCCAAACTGGATGTTACTCAAGTCCATGAGACGAATATCCTCCTTATCCTGAAAATCAAATTCGAGCTTCTTCACCGTACGCTTCTCGCGGTATTCCCTATACCGCTTGGCGATTCTCTCTAAAAATTTTCCCCCCGTTGTTTCCTTTTCAACCGAAGTATTGTCAATAAGTCCTTCCGCTGATTCTTGTCCATGGGCCATCGCGTCCTTGGTGATCTTCTCCACGCCATCCATTACTTGCATCAACTCCCATCCTGGGCGCAGACCGGTTGTCTGCAGAATTTTCTTATTCAGAGAATATTTCGATGCAGTTTCTTTTAGGACTCCTCTCTTGAGAAACGACTGCATCATCTGTTCAGCGATTTCTGAAGGGATGCCAAGAATGGCATCGTTTTCCTCTAAGTATGTGGTATCAATTTTCTGCTGTGGGCTTGTGGCGATGCCCATGTACATAAATTGCCCGAGTCGATCGTATACACTTGGATCAAGAACATTTTCTAATTCTTCTCGGGTGTAGGTGAGATGTGATGGGTCACGACAGAGAATAATTTCTGTTCCTCCGTGTCCAGGTAGTACTGCAATTTTTTTCTGGCTTCTCAGTAAGCCCAAAGCCCATGCCATTCGGTCTTTTGTTATACGCTTGCCAAATTGACCGCGGATGCTCATGAGTTCGTCTTCGGTGTAACATGGTTTTTTATTTCCCCCACGTCCGAACATGTTCAGTACCTGTTGTGGCAACTGTTGTTCTTGTTCACTGCGCTTCTCCATATCAATTTCTTCATAAAATGCATCCATTGTGGTCACTGGATCATCAAGTGCGTTTTCGTGTTTTTTCTGCATAACATCCTGTAGAGATGCGCTCACTTTACGTCGGATCTCCATGAGCGTTTGTGCCGATGTTGCACGTTCCGATACATGCTCTGTAAGAACTTCTTCTACTTTCTTTGGTTTTTCAGCGTTAAAAGCTTGCAACTGCAATCCTAATTCAATATCGCGCATGGCGAGCAAATGGCGCTGACGTAACTGCTCGTATTCTGCAGAGTGCGTTCCACGTTTTATGTCTTCTGCATTATTTCCTTGCGCTTCAATTTCTCGTGCGAGAAGTGCATAATACTTTTTCAACTCGGCAACATACAGGGGACTATGTTCCTGTCGTAGTTGCTCTTCAACAGAGTCAATGAATTTCGACTCTATTGTACGCAAATTTTCAGTGTTCCCCTTGAGCGAATTGAGCAGAACAGCAACTTCTTTTCGCAAAGCATCACGAATAAATTCGTAGGATGCAAGGAATTCTTCATCGGTGATTTGTAATTGTTCGAATAACTGATTTCTTCTCTCGCCGGTTTTTTTCTGTTCCCTGTTTCCATTTCCAGTTTTATGAATACGCTGCAGGCGTTCTACCAAGTCAGCATCATATTTGCGCATGGGAAGGTCTGGTGTTTGAGGCATAGTTAAGGGAAAATAGGGAAATAGAACACGTTAACGACGTTGAATAACAGACAACCTTTTTGGTCTATAGACACATGTCTGTTCGAGTTCTTTTGTAAGCAATGTTGTATGTGTATCAGGTGATCCTGATTGTTTTTCTGCCGACACTGGAGAGTGCTTCGGCATAAAGGATAATGAGATCATGCAATAAAAAAAATTATTTACCAAGAACAACGAGTTGACCATTGTGTGTTTTTCTTGTTGTTGATACTACATCTATAGTACACTGCATTCTTGTGCTCTTTTGCACTGCTGTGGGATAGAACAAAGAAAGGAGCAGTCTCATGAAACGTCTCGTAACGTCTGGAATAGTGTTGGTGTGTTTCTCTTTTCTGTGCGGGTCTGCGGTTGGTTGTGAACAACCGCGGTCGCATGAGGAGAAAATTGTTGGCAAGTGGCAACCAAAAGATCCGTCCAAGAAGGATGTGATCATCGAGTTCCGTAAGGATAAGACGGGAACGTGGACCGATAAGGATGGAACCATGCACTTCACGTACTCCATCAAAGGAGACACGTTAACGATACGCGTGGTGTACTGGTTCATTCCGTACACGAGAGAATTCACCATTCTCACACTCAATGACACGGACTTGAAAGTTCGTGATGAGTCGGACAAGACCGTCCACGATTTGCGACGTATCACCTGAACCGATTCCCACAGCCAAACCTCCTGGCATCTTCCAGGAGGTTTCTGATATATTTCTTGTATGTACACGTACTTCTCCCGTTTACGCACATATCCTCTTACGTGGCTGATTTTCATAATTGCTATTGTATGTCTTGCGGCTCAAGTCGTGCATTTTGGAGAACATGTTGCGCAGGTGTTTTCCTGGATAGCGGTTCAACAGCAGAAAGCATACATGACGCCATTTGGCATGTGGTGCATGCATCAAGTGGGCATGCTTCTTTTTCCACATGCAGACCCGGTTCGTCAGGCGTATTTAGGGTTTGAATTTCTGCACCTCATAGGGAATGGCATCTTTCTCATCGGCATCATTGCTTTGAGGTACTTTGTGCGTTCAAGAAAAGTAGTGTGGGCGCTTTTCATTGAGACATTTCACTTGTATGAGCATATCAGTCTGTCTCTGTCTGCTCTCTTTATTGGAAAATCTATAGGACTGAGCACATTTTTTGGTTTACAGATCAGTCCATGGGTGAATCTGTCCTATCGCGTGTGGTGGCATTTCCTCTTTAATCTTATTCCGTCAGTCCTCATTGCTATGGTGGTATATGAGGTGTGGAAATGTCGCTCAGAAAAATAGATGTCATGGTGGGTCGGGTGGGACTTGAACCCACGACCAATTGGTTAAGAGCCAACTGCTCTACCGACTGAGCTACCGACCCAATGGAAACCAGAGTACTGGATTGAATCTGGCTTGTCAGCAGCTGTTTCATACCTGTGTAGAAGCTATACTGGACGTATCTTCATGGAGACTCTACAAAGAGTGGGCATTCATGTGTTGCTTGCAATCTATGTTGTGAGTGTTCTGTCTGGATTGTATTTCACCCTCTTTCGGCGCTTCCCTCCTCTGGCGCCCAAACCATTGGTGCTCTTTGAATACTTTCTCATGGCACCGTTTCAGGAATATAACCGTGAGAATGCAGATCTCCTCGCAGAGGGGTGGGTGGATGGATCGTGGGTGACGATTGATCTTGATCCTTACTATCCGACGATGATCCTCGGAACGCGGACGATGCACCGGCGTCTCATGACGATTGAGAGAGTGGGAGAGGAGGAGCACCGCAAAGCATTTCATCTCCTTGCGGAGAACATTTTTCTTCGTGAGACAGAACGGGGACGC
>PFDS01000037.1:8093-9876 GCA_002772605.1 Candidatus Peregrinibacteria bacterium CG10_big_fil_rev_8_21_14_0_10_49_16 | reverse complement strand
ATCCTGCTCCGCCTGTAACGAGTATTCGCTTTTTTGGCATATGTATGCCGCAGTATAACAGATTTTGATTGAGGTTGTAGATGAGAGCTTGTAGGTTGTAGGAGTGTTACAAAGGGCTCGCGAATGGCTTGTTCTCCTATTGATTGGGCTTCTTCCATTCCATGCATTTTTGGTGACGGTGGGAACCCGTCTTCTTTCAGGAATCGCCCAAGCCCCGATAGTAGGGTTGGTGGTGTGGAAGGAGGCAGTGTTGGGTGTAGTGTTGCTGGTGGCAATGTGTGAGATTGTGAAGAAGCGGATAGTGGATAGTGGTAAACGATTCGTGTCTCTGCGAGTAGATGTACTTGATGGACTTATTTTGGGAATGATTACTCTTGGAGCCTTTGTTTCTTTGTCTTCTACCCGCTACCTTCTACCCGCTACCTTCTATGGTTTTAAGTACACACTCTTTCCCCTGTGTCTTTTTCTCGTTCTCCGCCGTGTTTCCTGGTCGGAAGAATTTCAGAAACGTATTGTTGTCATACTCCTTGTTGTAGGGGGCGTGGTTGCGGGGTATGGCATTCTGACGTTCTTCCTTCCACAGTCGTTTTTTGTATGGTTGGGATACAGTGATCTTCATTCCCTCTACATCCCCGACGGGCCGATTGCCGCTTTCCAGCAAATTGGTGGGACGTCTTTGCGTCGTATTCAAAGTACACTGAGTGGTCCAAACCAATTTGGCATTTGGCTCCTGATCCCATTCAGTATGGCTACAGCTCTGATGAGAGGTGGTCAGTGGGGGGCTCCCCTCCCTCGAGGGAGGGGATTAAGGGGAGGGGGATATGTTTTTCTACTACTTCTCTTACTTCTTGCCCTCTCCCTAACCTTCTCCCGTTCTGCCTGGATTGGTGCAGCAGTGGTGGTTGGTGTTGCATTCTGGGTGAAGAGGAAATGTATCAGTACACAGCTTCTCAGTGTATTGATCGTGCTCACCGGTGTTCTTGTTGTTCTTGGAGGAGTGATCTTTCCAGATGTCATCTTACGTACTGCCTCTTCCCGTGATCATTTTGCCCGGCCAATCGAAGCTAGTCAGATCCTTGCACAGAATCCTCTCGGTCTTGGGCTTGGTACTGCCGGTCCAGCGAGTAACCGTGTGAGTGATCCCTGTGTGTTTCTTGAAGAAGGCGCAGATGCGTCCTGGGTAGAGGCGCATCCGAGCCTGTGTGTCTTTGTTGGTAAGCAGCAGGTGCAACCTGAGGAACTATGTACCTGCCCGCTTCTTCCGGAGAACTGGTATCTCCAGGTGGGGATTGAGTTAGGGGTAGCGGGGATGGTGCTGTTCGCTGTATTGATCGTCCTCTTACTCAAAACACTACCTACTACCCACTACCTACTACCCACTCTTTTTGGCATCAGTATCACTGCACTCTTTCTCCACTCATGGGAGTCAAGTGCTGTGGCATATACGGTGTGGGTACTCCTCAGTACAAAAATTCGACCTACGCATTACTGATTTTCGTAGTGTTCTTTTGCTCTTTTTTTAGCCTCCTCTTCCTGTTGTGTTCCTTCAACTGTTACGTCGATTTGTCTCATTGTTTCGTCGACATGTTTTGGCGAGAATATTTCATCTATCTGTTCTGGAGTTGGAGGTTCATCAGAAGCAGTGTTTTCCTGTTCCCATTCTTCTACGTTTTCCGGAAGGATGTTTTCATCGTCATCATTTTTCCAGTTGTCAGTATTTTCAGGCATGGTATATATGTGTATGAAATCAACTACTAATAGTATAGCACGTACTGCATTCGTG
>PFDS01000037.1:7589-8075 GCA_002772605.1 Candidatus Peregrinibacteria bacterium CG10_big_fil_rev_8_21_14_0_10_49_16 | reverse complement strand
CATCTCTACTCAGAGCACGCAGGCAGTAAAGGGCGTTTTCGATATCCTGTGTATGTCGGTTTCCCAAAAGGGTGCGAAGATCAGCGCGTGTTTCTTGGACGAATTCCACTGTGAGAGTGATAGCGTGGATGGCATCGGGTCCGAAGAGTTGTTGTCGAGCGAAGAAGTTGCCGTAGTTTTGACTTATGGCATCTTTGATTTGGAGTAGTTGTCGTAGAACGAATGTCTGGTCTTTGCCTTGCTGTAACTGATCCAGTGTGTTTTGTTCGGCCATCTCACATTGCATTTGTATACTTCTGAGGAAGTCCTGACAGGCTTTTTTGTTGGCATAGCGATCTTCTGTGAGGTGCTGCATAGCGGATGATAGTGATGGTTTTCAGGAGAAGATGCAAATGCTACACTTCGGTATGACCTCTTCTCCTGTTCGACCAGGCGCTATTGTCGTTCTCGATTTCGGAGGCCAGTATGCGCATTTGCTGGCGAGGA
>PFDS01000037.1:0-7573 GCA_002772605.1 Candidatus Peregrinibacteria bacterium CG10_big_fil_rev_8_21_14_0_10_49_16 | reverse complement strand
GCTATGGACTCCAGTGGATGGTGAAGACGCTTGGAGGCGAGGTGCGGGGAGGGGCAGTGAAAGAGTATGGAAAGGCGAGGGTGAATATGGTGAGTAAGTTGGGTGCGAGTACATTTACGGCGTGGATGAGTCACGGAGACGAAGTAGTGAGAGTACCACAAGGGTTTGCATGTACTGCAACATCTGATGCCTGCGTCCATGCGGCCGTTGAAGATCCTGTACGGCAATTCTTTGGGGTGCAGTTTCATCCTGAGGTCGTGCATACGGAACAGGGAAGGGACATTCTTAAAGCGTTCGTTGGTCAGTGTGATACGACGCCGTGGTCTCTTGAGGAGTTTCTGCCAAAGATCGAGAAGCAGATTCGTGATGAGGTTGGTGATCGATCGGTATTCATGTTGGTATCTGGTGGAGTGGATTCCACTGTGGCGTTTGCACTTCTCAATCGTGTGCTCGGCCCCGGTCGCGTACAGGGGCTGCTCGTTGATACAGGTCTCATGCGTCAGGGGGAGATTGCAGAAGTAGTGTCTGCCTTGTCCGCTATTGGCTTCGATAACCTGATGATGGAAGATGCCTCTCGTATCTTTTTTCAGAAACTGAAGGGAATATACGATCCGGAAGAGAAGCGCAAAGTGATTGGGGACACGTTCATTGAAGTGCAACAACAAGTTTCTAGAACTTATAACTTATCACCTGCAACCTATCTCCTCGGCCAGGGAACGATTTACCCCGATACGATCGAGTCTGGTGGCACGAAACATGCTGACAAAATTAAGACCCATCACAATCGCGTTGCATTGGTTGAGAAGATGATTGAAGAGGGGCGCGTTATCGAGCCTCTGAAAGACCTCTACAAAGATGAAGTCCGGATGCTTGGTAAAGCGATCGGCTTACCGCATGAACTTGTCTGGCGACACCCATTTCCAGGTCCGGGGCTTGGTGTGCGCATTCTCTGTTCGCCGCGCTCATTTGTTTCACACCCTACAAAGGGTGCACTTCCCATTCTTATGCCTCATGCGGTTCTGCCCATCAATTCCGTTGGTGTGCAGGGTGACGGACGCAGTTATCGGAAAGCAGTCGCACTGTTTCCGGGGCGATCGCCACTACAGTATACCGAGATGCACTGGAAGGAATTCTGGGAGTTGGCAACGGAGATCCCCAATCGTTTCACAGAAGTGAATCGCACAGTGCTCTCCCTTTCTCATCAACAGCCCGTATCGTTTTTTGTGAGCAATTTTGACGTGTGCCGTGATCGTGCGGATCTGCTGCGTGAAGCAGATGTCCTTGTTCATCAGGCTTTGCGTCTGGGAGGTCTGTATGAGCAACTATGGCAGTGCCCTGTCGTTCTCTTGCCCATGGGGACCAGTGCTGGAGGACAGTCGATTGTGCTTCGTCCTGTGACTTCTCAGGAGGCAATGACTGCCCAGGCTACATCGTTTCCGAATAGTGTCCTTATGCGTATCAAGGACTCCCTTTTGCGTATTACGGGCATTGATGCCGTGTTTTTGGATTTAACCAGCAAACCCCCCGGAACGATCGAATGGGAGTAAAAATCGTAACAAAACGCAGATTTTCTTCGTTTACACAGGTATACTTCTATTCCTATGGCCATAGAATCTCTGTCAGAGGAAGAGCTGCAACAGTGTGTCTTGCAGGCGCAGGATGGAGATACTGATGCATTTGAAGAGCTCTACAATGTCTTTTTTCCGCAAGTATATCGCTATGCGGCGTTTCGTCTGCCTCGAGACCTGGCGGAGGACACAGTGGCGGATATTTTTGTGAAAGCGTGGGAAAAGTTGCATACCTATACTTCAAAGAAGAATATTCCCTTTTCCGCGTGGCTTTTTCGCATTGCACGCCATACGGTGATTGATGTCTACCGTGCACAACGTGGGTTTGAAGAAGTGTCAGAGAACCTTGTAGATACCGACAAATTCAATACGCCTGAAGGACGATTTGCTGAGCAGGAGGCAGTACACATAGTTCGCGAAGCGCTTGACCAATTACCGCGGCGTTACCGCGAGGTTCTTGTGCTCTCTTTTATTGCGGATTTGTCGCATAAAGAAGTCGCAACAGTGCTTCATATGACAGAAGGAGGTGTGCGTGTGCTCAAATTACGAGCCCTGCGCAAGTTGGAGGCGCAACTCTCGCCACAGTTTCAGTTTTCTACGTAACAAAAGCCGAATTTCTTCGTTTCTCTGTATAGACATGTCATTTCTCTCCAAGATGATCACCGCCCGTGCTCTGCTTTCTGCCACTGATCGGCAGAAGCATGATGTATGGATGCGTGTGCGTGGGACTGTTTCCTCAGTGGGACAACTGCAGAATGCGAAAGATGCACTCGATCCGCTACCACACATGCAGCGTGCGTTATGGAACACCGTGCTGACAAGAATACTGTCCTTTCCTGTTTTGTCATCTCGATGGTTTATTCCGAAATGGGCCACCGCTGTTATAGCCGTAGCTGTGGTCATTCGCACGAGTCCATTACTCTTCTTCGCCTCGCCCACTGTGGCAGATTCTCCTGTGATGCTTCTGCCAACACAAGGGACGGTGTACGTGCTGGGCGCATCCGGAGGATGGGAACCGATCACTGGTGAGTTTGTGCTAGAGGGTCATCAACAACTTCGTACAGCCGGTGGTAGTGAAGCGACTATTGTCTTTCATGATGACGGAGTCGTACGTTTGGCACCATCGACCATAGTGGAAGTGCGTGATTTGGCAGATCGTCCACAGGATGATTTAGGTGAGCCAAGTCTTGTGCTCCAGGAAGGAACGGTCTGGGTACAGGGACTGTTACCGTTTACGGTAGAACCACTGGCTATACAGACGGATTTTGGAACAGTGCTGGTGCAGGAAGGAAGTGTGTCGATTGCAAAAAGCACCCTTCTGGAGGTGAGTGTGTGGAACCGTCGAGCTGAGGTCGTGCGTGGCAATCGGATCATTTCTCTCATTGCGGGACAACGGACACAACTCTGGCAGAGTGATGAGTCTTATGTAACGGATATTCAGCCGCGTGAGTTTACGTTTGGTTGGACTGAGCAGAATCTCAACCGTGATGCTGTACATCGCAAAGAGGTAGCACAGTGGCAGAAGGAGCAACGCATTGCGCTGGCAGGTATTTTGCCAACTTCACCACTGTATCCGGTGAAGCGTGCAGCTGAAGCTGTTGACACGCTGTTCACGTTTGATGAAGAAACACGCGTAAAGAAGCAGCTTGTTCATGCGGAGAAACGTCTCAATGAAGTTGTTGCTCTTCTGAAGAATGGGCATACAGAGGTGCAGGTTCCTCTGGAGGAATATAAAGATGCCATGTTGGCAGTAGCAGGTCATTTGGACCAAGATGTCTTTGTCAAGAAACTTCTCCAGTCCGAACTCATGGAGAATGCTGCGACTATGGGAGCGGTATTGCCAGACGATGATGTATATCTGCTGAAACAGGTTGTGCTCGAGGCAGGCGCCGCACTGGGAGATGTGATGGAAGACCGAGCGGATGAGGCAGTGCTTCTCGATAACCTTATTGCTCTCACAGAGAGTACTGATGATGTGCAGAAACTCTTGGAGCGTTTTCTGGTGTTAGAACCGTCATTGACCCTTTACAGAGAGAACCGAATTTCTGCCGTGGCTCGGCGAGAGGTGTACATGCTTCTCTCTCGTGTTTCATCACTCTTGTTGAAAAAAGAAGAAAGAACTACTGCCGAAGAAGAAGTGTTGCAGGGTGTTCTTGCCTACCTGCCGCGCAGGAGTGCCGAACCGCCGTCATTGAGTGAAGAGGAAATCGCATCCTTCATCGAAGGAGTCCGGTACCGTGTGTTTGTGACATACACTCTGCCGCGTAGCCGTCGCAACCAGCTGCTGAAAGAGTTGGTCTTGCTGGAAGGTCACCGTGATGAAGGGCGCATTCTCCGCAAACTCTATGCGAGTTTTCCTGAGGAAAGTGAGCTTTCTCGCTCCATTCGTTCTGCAATGCAGGATCTGAGAAGGCGACAAATTGATGCAGGAGTGTTATAGGGCTAGAATTAGGCCATGTATGACATTACTGATCTCAAGCCTGGGCGAGCAGTGAATCTTGATGGGACGCCGTACTTAGTGATCTCATCCAAGTTTGGACGCAAAAGCCAGAGTAAGGCGAATATGCAGTGTAAGTTAAAAAATCTCCTGACAGGGGCGATTATTGCTCAAAACTTTCAGGGGAGTGAGAAGATTGAGCCGGCAGATGTGGGATACCGGCGAGTGCAGTACCTGTATAACGACGGAACAATGTTCACCTTCATGAACTTGGATGACTATGACCAGTTTTCGCTTTCGGAGGATACTATTGGTGACGCGGTATCCTACCTTGTAGAAGGAGGTGAAGTGGATGCGGTCATCTTCAACGGCCAGACGATTGGCATTCAATTGAAGCCTACCGTGGACATGAAGATTGCCGAAACCATGCCTGGCGTCAAAGGCGATACCGCAACGGGCGGCACCAAGCCCGCCACATTGGAAAGTGGTGTTGTGGTGAACGTGCCACTATTTTTACACGAGGGGGATACGGTACGGGTGAATACGGAAACGGGACAATACATGATGCGGGTGGAGTAAGAAGAACTCACTATGTAGCCAAAGCACCACGGAGCAGTTGGTTTACCTGTGCAGGGTTTGCCTGTCCCTTACTTTCTTTCATCACCCACCCTACAACAACGCCGAGGGCTTGCTCTTTGCCGTTTTTGTAAGAAGCAACCGCCTGCGGGTTTGATTCGATGGCCTTGCGGACGAGATCTTCAAGAACGCGGTCATCCGAGATTTGCCTAAGGCCTTTTTCTTCAATAAGTGCCAGAGCGGATTTTCCGGTTTGCACCATGACACCCAATACCTCTTTCCCGGCATTTGCAGAAATAGTGCCGTTATCGATCTGTTCGATGAGTTCTAGTAGTGCTGCCACGTTCGGTCCGTCATCAATAGACTTCTCTGCGGCATTGAGAAAGCCGAGAAGTTGGGTGAGTACAAAACTTGCAGCGCGCTTTGCATCATTCGTTTTCTCGTAGACAGCATCGAAGATGGAGCGAAGTTTGGGCTGGTCGATGAGTTGTTGTGCCTGTTTTTCTTTCAGATGCAGAGAAGTGTAGTGTTTCTTCATTGCACGCGGAAGCGAAGGAAGTGTCTTTTTCATTTTTTCAATATCTTGCTTCCTGCACTGCAGCGGTGGAATGTCCGGTTCGGGGAAGTAGCGGTAATCTGCCGCTCCTTCTTTATCACGGAGAACCTTGGTTTTCTCTTCATCATCCAACCAGCCAACGGTGATGTTGCCTTTCAGCGGTCCGCCTGTGTCTTCCCAGAGTTTCGTCAAACGTTTCTCTTCGTAGAGGACCGCTTTCTCCAGCGACTTAAATGAGTTGAGATTTTTGATCTCGCTGCGCGGGTTGAGTTTGTCCGTACCTTTTTTACGCAGAGAAATGGAGGCATCAAATCGCATCATGCCCTTGAACATGTCTGCTTCCGATGTGTTGACTGCAACGAGAATGCGGCGCAGTTCCTGTGCGAATGCAACTGCTTCTTCACTGCTTCGAAGATCCGGCTCTGTAACAATTTCCATGAGCGGTGTGCCGGCACGGTTGTAATCGCAGAGCGTGCTGCTTCCCCTGTGGGTCAGTTTTCCGGCATCGTTCTCCATATGAAGACGCGTAATGCCGCACGTACCTTCTCGTTCTATGTTTCCGCTACTGTCGTGTATCTCAAATGAGAGTGTTCCCTTTTCTGCGAGAGGGAAGTCGTACTGGGAGATCTGAAATCCGTAGGGAAGATCGGGGTAGAAGTAGTGCTTTCTATCGAAGTGACACTCCTCTCGTATGGTGCATTGCAGTGCCAGAGAAGCAAGAATGGCTTTCTGGATTGCTTCTGCATTAGGAACGGGCAAGGTTCCCGGGTGTCCTGTGCAGATGGGGCAGATGGTTGTGTTGGGAGCTTTGCCAAAGGCATCGTTGTCACACCCACAGAACATTTTCGTTTTGGTGTTCATTTGAGCGTGAATCTCCAGGCCGATAATGGTTTCCAGCCTAGACATACTTCTTTATATATAGTCTAGTATTATGATACCATCAAGGTGGTCGAGTTCGTGCTGAATAATGCGAGCATATAGGTGCTCAAATCCGCGTTCCTGTGGTTTTCCTTTCGTATCTGTATAGGTGATGTTGATCTGGAGTGCTCGCGGAACCGGTACGTAGATATCGGGAAGACTAAGACAGCCTTCTTCCATGATGTCCTGTTCATTACTTTTCCATGTGATTTGAGGGTTGACGAGAGGGAGGATTTTGTCGTCGATGCGCACGAGACATGCGCGCAGCGATTGACCGATTTGCGGAGCGGCAATACCGAGAGCGTTTCCAGATCCTTGTGCGTCTTCCATGGTTTCTTCCATGTCTTTCAGAAGCTTCAGTATCTCTTTGGTGACACGTGACACGGGTGCTGTTTTCTGCCTCAAGATAGCCTTATCGGTGCCGGTAATGATCGGAAGAATGGCCACTACGCTGTAGCATACTCCAAACTTGCCCTCTTTCGTAATTCATCTACGTGCGTAATTTTCCCGATTTCCAGCATTCTCAAGAGTGCTTTTGCCGTGAGAAGGACATCCGGGAGAGCACGATGGCGGTTCTCTGGTAACCGCAGTTCAAAGCGCTTCGCAAGCGTGTCGAGGTTGTGGCGAAATTCCTGCGGGAATAAGCTTTGACTGAGCTTCATGGTGCAGAATGTTTCCGGAAGTTCGATGTATCCCCAGCAGTGGTCTTTCTCCACTTCCAAGAATCCTCTATCGAATGCAGCGTTGTGCGCGACCAGGATAGACCCTTTGGCAAATGCCAGGAAGTCCGGCAAGACGTTCATAATTGTTGGCGCTTCTCTCACATCTTCATCGGTGAGTTTTGAAATCTGCCGTGTTTCCGGGGGGAGAGAACATTCAGGATTGACGAATGAGGTGAATGCAGACTCTTCCTGTATGATGCCGTGTTCGATACGCATGCCCGCGATCTCAATAATGCGAGATCCTTTTCTCGGGTCGAGTCCCGTTGTTTCGACATCAAAAACTGTGAGAGGTGGAAGCATAGGGTGGTGAGTGTAAAATGAATGATGTTTTATGGTCACGAAAACGAAGTTGACAGTACAGGGCGTTCTTCAGGAACTGCGTTCTCTCTACAAGCCCCCCCGGACGTTTCTGCACTATCGCACGCCGTTAGACTTACTTGTAGTCACCATTCTGAGCGCACAGTGTACGGATGCGCGTGTGAATACGGTGAGTAAGATGCTGTACAAAAAGTACAACACTGCGAAGAACTATGTGACAGTTCCGAGAGAAGAATTAGAGAATGACATTCGTTCCTGTGGAACATTTCGCATGAAAGCGAAGCACATTCAGGAGATGTGTGCGATCTTGCTTGAGAAGCATAAAGGCAACGTGCCTCACACGATGGAGGAACTTCTTGAGTTACCCGGCGTAGGTCGCAAAACTGCATCGATTATTTTATGGGCGTGTTTTTCCAAGAACGAAGGTATTGCCGTGGATACGCATGTATTTCGTGTAGCGAGGCGTTTGGGATTATCC
>PFDS01000043.1 GCA_002772605.1 Candidatus Peregrinibacteria bacterium CG10_big_fil_rev_8_21_14_0_10_49_16 | reverse complement strand
AGCTTTTTGCTAAAATCTACTTGCTTGCGTATCCTTTCACGGCTCTATGCAGATCAGAAACATCGCCATTATCGCCCATGTGGACCATGGAAAAACAACGTTAGTTGACGCACTGTTAAAGCAAGGAGGTGCATTTGCCAAACACGAAGTCGTGGGTGAACTCGTTATGGACAGCAATGATCAGGAAAAGGAACGCGGCATCACGATTTACGCTAAGAATACGTCCATCATGTATACAGACTGCAAAATCAATATTGTCGATACGCCGGGGCACGCGGATTTCGGGTCGGAAGTGGAGCGCATTCTTCGAACAGTCGACAGCGTTCTCCTGATCGTCGACGCGCAGGAAGGCCCCATGCCGCAAACGAAATTCGTTCTGAAAAAATCTCTTGAACTGGGATTACAACCCATTGTGATTATCAACAAAATCGATAAACCTGCCGCACGACCGAGCGCCGTACTCGATATGGTATTCGACCTCTTCGTGTCACTCGGTGCCAGCAACGAGCAACTGGATTTCACGCACCTCTATGCCATCGCACGTGACGGCATCGCAAAAAGGAGTCTCGACGATGATGCAACGGACCTGCGTCCGCTCTTCGAAACCATCATGGAGAAAGTCCCGGCTGCGAAGCAGAATACCGACGTGCCGTTTCGCATGCAGCCAAGCGCTCTTTCATACGACAAGTATGTGGGTCGCATAGGTATCGGACGCGTCTACGAAGGAAAAGCGAAAAAGGGCGACTCGGTGTTTGTGAAGATGCCCGAAGGACAAACCCGACCGGGAAAGATTACCAAGATTATCGAGCGCCATGGATTGAAACAGGTTGAAGTCGAACAAGCGCTTGCCGGAGATATCGTCGCCATTGCCGGCATTCCGGATATCTACGTTGGCGAAACAGTGACGACCGATCCGGCAGCGGACCCTTTGCCGGCGATCACGATAGATCCTCCGACCATTTCGATGGTATTCATGGTCAACAATTCTCCGTTTGCCGGCAAGGAAGGAACACTGGTGACTACAAGAAACATCAGAGAACGCCTCGAACAGGAAAAAGAAACGAATGTCGGACTCCACGTGGAAGAGATTCCCAATACGGATTCTTACAAAGTGTCCGGACGCGGCGAACTTCACCTGGCCGTGCTGATTGAGAGCATGCGCCGTGAAGGATTCGAACTGCAGGTCTCACGACCCGAAGTCATCATACGCGAAGAACATGGCAAGATTTTAGAACCGATCGAACAAGCGATTATCGATGTTCCCGAAGAGTACGGCGGAACGGTCATCGATATGCTCTCCCGTCGCAAGGGAGAGATGGTCACTATGGCCACGCACGAAGGGCACACGCGCCTGGAGTTCAAGATTCCCACCAGAGGACTTCTCGGGATGCATGGAGACTTTATTATTGCCACACGCGGAGAAGGCATCCTCTCTCACTCATTTATCACATACGAATCAGACAAGGGAGACATCCCGGGACGATCCCGCGGATCGATGATTTCTAACGCAGCGGGTGAAGCTGTGGCATTTGCACTGTGGCATTTGCAGGAACGAGGTGAGCTCTTCATCACACCGCAAACCAAAGTGTACGAAGGAATGATCATCGGCGAAAGCTCGAAGAACGAAGATCTCGTCGTGAATGCCATGAAAGAAAAGAAGTTAACGAATATCCGCGCATCCGGAAGCGACGAGGCCATCAATCTCATAGCCGTGAAACCCATGACACTCGAACAGGCGCTTGAGTACATCGATGATGATGAATTAGTAGAAGTAACGCCACAGTCCATCAGATTACGCAAAAAATTACTCAAAGAGCATGAGCGTAAGAGAGCATGATTGTCGTTCTACCAAGAAAAGCATACGAAACTTGACATTTTTAAAAAATTTGTTATTATAAAAATGAAGAAAGGTTCTTTACAAGGCTCCTGTGCCACTAAGCCCATCTATCCTGTCCTTTCTATGAAAGAGGGCAGAATAGATGAGCTTAGCATACCCCGTTACCAGGGGATGGGTTCATCGACATAAGGAATTGACTCATGGCGCATAGCAGCCAGACCGTCGGGGAAAACGAGTTCTACATCAACTGCACCGTCTGCGACTGGGTGGGGATCGCGCAGGGACCGTACTGCCCCTCCTGCGGCCACAACAACTACCCCACCGACAACCAGCCGACCGTCGGGAGCAACGAAACCCCGAACAAGGAAGACGTGCAGAAGCAGTAAGTAAGCCCGATGGCAAATCCGACCCTAGCACAGGAATGTGCTGGGGTCTTCCACATACAGACAATAATCGCACATTTTTTCTACGGGTATACTTCACCTGTATGCAAGAGCACACCTATACACTTCTCGATGCAGGCAATTTCCAAAAACTGGAACAGGTGGGGTCTTTTCGCATGATTCGGCCCGCGCCGCAGGCAGCGTGGCGCGCAGAACTCCCTGCGAAGGAGTGGGAACAGGTTGATGCGACGTTTACCCGATTTTCCGGAGGAAAGGGAAGGTGGGATGTTCGTCAAAAGGACATGCCCGCGCAGTGGACTATCGATGTTCCCGTGGGAACCATGGTTCTCAAACGATCATCCTTCGGTCACATTGGCATGTTTGCCGAACAGATGACCTACTGGAAAACACTGCATAACCTGACGACACATACTGTCACTCAGTGCGGCGAATGTCGCGTTCTCAACCTCTTTGCCTACACCGGCGGATCGACTCTCGCCTGTGCAGCGGGCGGCGCATCGATCGTCCACGTTGACGCCTCCAAGCCCACGGTCGCCTGGGCGCGTGAGAACGCAGCAGCCTCGCATCTCGAAGATGCATCTATCCGCTGGATCGTGGATGACGTACAGAAGTTTGCGGCACGCGAAGTACGACGAAAGAGTACCTACCACGGTATCATCCTCGACCCTCCCAGCTACGGCCGCGGCCCGCAGGGACAGGCATGGAACATCGAAGAGAACCTGCCACACCTGCTGCAAGATCTCGCACGTCTTCTCGATACGGAATTCAGCTTCATTCACTTAAGTGCGCACTCTGCCAACTTCTCTGCACTCGTGCTCGAGAATTGTCTCCGTGCGTACTTCCCGACGAGCAGCGGCACATTCCGCACAGAGGAAATGCTCATCCCATCGCAAGGAACCTTCCCGCTTCCCAGCGGTGCCTCTTCTCTCTTCTCCCGTATCCCTTATGGAGATCAGTAGTCCTCAAAACCCGAAGATCAAAGCGGCCGTGAAACTGCGGTCATCGGCACGCGAACGTCGTGAGACAGGTCTTTTTGTCCTTGAAGGAGCACGGGAAATAGCACGCGCTCTCGCATGCAGATACGAAGTACATGAAGTATTCGTCTGCACAGAGCTCCTCTCTTCCGAGGCTTCGCAGGTTCTGAAAACCATGGATCACCAACCAATGGATGTCACGAACCACGTGTACGAGAAGATCGCCGTACGCGAGGAGAAAGACGGTATCGTTGTCGTCATGCAAGCGAAGAAGCATGCACTCGCAGACCTCACGCTTTCCAGCAAGCCATTCATCCTCGCCATAGAGGGAGTGGAAAATCCTGGAAACGTGGGAGCGCTGCTGCGCACAGCCGACGGAGCAGGAGTCGATGCCGTCTGTCTCGTCGAGACGCCGGGTGATGTCTACAACCCTCATACGATCCGCGCCAGTATCGGCACCGTATTCTCTGTACCTATTGCCGTATGTGAACGGGAAGAATTTTCGCGCTTCTGCAAGGAGCATACTCTGACACTCTTCGGCGCAGCACTCGATCCACACGCACTTTCTCCATACAAAGCAGACTTCACCGTGCCGTGCGCCATCATTCTCGGCAACGAAGCAAACGGATTGCATCCGGATACGCACGCCGCATGCGATACGTTGATTCAGCTTCCCATGCGTGGCATCGCCGATTCCCTCAACGTCTCTGTGACCGGAGGCATTTTGGCATACGAAGTCTATCGACAGAGACAGTAAACACTTGCACTCCGACGAATGAAAGCGTAGAATTGCTGTTTTGATTGTGAGAAGTGAATGAGCGCTTCTACACTTGAAAAAATCATCGTTCTGGTTGTGTGCCTCACTCCCCTCACAAATATCCCCCAACTGGTCAAAATCTACACGGAACATTCGGCGCCATTGTCGCTCACCACATGGATCCTCTATACCCTCGTCGGCCTCCCATGGATCTTCTACGGCATGTTCTACAAAAACCGCCTCCTCACGAGTGTGTACACGATTAATGTGATGATGTACCTGGGGATTCTTACGGGAATTCTTCTGTACAACTGAGCGTACCAATTAACTAGCGAATTGGATTACCAATCCAGGAGCATTCCTTTGAAGAGCCTCTTCAGAAATCCTCGCACGCCGTCACTCCCTTGCCCGTGTCCGCTTCCCTGTTCACGGGAATTTTCCGCATTCCCTCTGTCTTGGCCCATATCGTCGTCTGCTGCATTATGTCTCTCGATCTTCACGAAGTTCTTCCCCCGCATGGCCTGCTGGAAATTGTGTTTCGCCGTGTTTGCGAAACTCCACGCACTGTCATATTCCTCATGAAGAAGAGCATCACTTGCCTGCTCAAGAAGTCGTTCTCCCTCTTCAAGAAGCATTTTCCCTTCGTCAAGGAACAGGAATCCGTTCTCTATTTTCAATCGTATCTGGACAAGAGCTTCGGCATGGACTTGATGACTGATCCGAACAGCCACTTCGGCACGCACACGCAGTTCTGCATCTCTGCTCTCTGCCTTGTTGTCATCCAACTTTTCACCCTCTTCAGATTGTCCTTCTCTAGAGGAAGACTCTGAAGAACTCGACGAGGAAGAGGAGAAAGAGGACTCTGAAGAACTCGATAAGGATGATGAAGAACTTTGATGCAAAAGAATATCAATAGCTGCTTTTGCATCTACGCGCCCAAAACCTGTGCGCATATCAAAACCTGATGCATCGATGTCCTGTGCGGTACTCGTCAGAATATTGTAGACATCCGCAGGTGTGAGCGTGTCATCGATACTGTGCAGGAGCGCCGCCACGCCGGTCACATGGGGGGTGGCCATGGACGTTCCCGACCACTTTCCGTACCCCGCATCCGGACATGTTCCAGCTGTCTCACAAGGAAGTGACGAGAGAATGCCGACACCGGGAGCGGCAATATCAATGGGCAGACCGTAACTGGACCATGGCTGCCAGACATCATGACTATCCACTGCTGCCACGGCCAACACTTTGGAAGCACAGGCGGGAACCGCCACACCTTCTCCATGCATGCCGCCATTGCCCGCAGCGGCAGCGACAACGACACCCTGATCTACCGCCCAGTTCACGATTGCCGCCAGAGGATCTCCGTCACAGTGGTTGAGAAACGCTCCGCCGCCAAGGCTTAAGTTGATCACATCAGCTCCCTGCATAACCGCCCATTCGATACCGGCCACAATATCTCCCTCCAGGCACCATCCTCCGTTGTAACAGATCTTTCCCACGAGAAGTTCGGCATCGGGCGCCACACCAAGTACGCGATTCACCGCCCCGCCATCGTCAATGGGTTTCACTCCCTGTCCAAGGGCAATACCAGATACATGCGTTCCATGACCATGGCCATCCGTTGCGTCCTCATCCGTGAAGTTCACGTAGGCAGCCATTCTGCCGACGAGTTCCGGATGGAGCACATCAGCACCGGTATCCAGCACGGCAATGCGCACACCGGCTCCACTCACACCCAGACCATGTACCTGATCAACATGCATCTGCGCATTCGAGGGGAGGTCCTGCATGCGGAATGCGCGCTCGGGCCGCACTTGCAGTAATGACAAATTCTTGGGACAGGACACACTGAAAGATCCGCGCAAGTCGTGCTTCCTCGTGCATCCTCTCCCAACGAGACGTTGCACCGTCCGTGCATTGTCCGTGCCAAGGATGAGACGCTGTTCCTGCTGGCAGAGACCGACTTCTTCGCAGGTAGGCACATGTCGCACCGCATGTAATTCCACTTCTCTGCTATGCACCTCTCTGCGTTGTCCCACTTGTGCCAGAAGAATCGGAGCAGAAGACGAAACACCGAACCCAAGAAGAACTCCGGCAACAAGAAACGTCCAGGAATGACTACGAGTGTTTGGTGTGTGTTTCTTTTTGGACATCAACTCATTGTAGCACAGAAATGTATTCCTGTCATTATTGTATTTTCCTGTCATTTTGTTGTATAATGCAGAAAATGATACGTGATCTGACAGATAATGAAATCCATGCACTGCTCGATCAGCAGAGCTACGGTCATCTTGGCTGTCTTTCGCCGAAAAACACCATCTACATTGTACCGGTCACCTACGTCTACAAGGAACATGCTCTGTACGTTTTCTCTTTTGAGGGCACGAAAATCGACTACATGAGAACCAATCCCAGTGTCTGTTTTCAGACAGAAAAACACATGAACGCAGAATCCTGGCAAAGCGCAATCGTCTGGGGACAATTTGAGGAACTGACAGGAGAAGAGCGCACACAGGCTTTCGATCTTCTGCTTGAGCGACTCTGGAGTGAATCGAACAGAGATCACCCTCTGTATTTCCCGTTTCGAAACTCACGCGAGACACTCGAAGCCGCAAAACATGAGGAAAACGTTGTTCTGTACCGCATTACCATCGAAAAACAAACAGGACGCATGGAGCAGTATGAAGGTACGTAAAACGGACATTCGCTGTGAAAAACATAGAAAGTCTGCTATACTGAGCAGATGCCCCTGAGTCCCGAATCCCTCTTTACTCAAGCGCTCGAAGCGGGCGCATCGGATGTGCACCTTGTCGCAGGATCACCTGTGCTTTTTCGGATACAGGGCACACTCACACCACAGAAGGAAACCATGACAGCAGACAGTATTGCCTCTCTCATTGCAGACATCCTTCGCCCGGAGCAACTGGAACGATTTACAAAAGAACGGGAAATGGACACCGCATACGGACTCAAAGACGGAACGAGACTCCGCATCAACTGTCACTACGAAAAGGATCACATGGGACTCGCCGCGCGATTGATCCCGACAGCTGTACCCACACTGGCGGATATCCGGTTCGAAGAAGCCGGAATGTACTTCTGCGGTCTCGAAGACGGACTGGTTCTGTTTACGGGACCGACGGGAACGGGAAAATCCACATCGCTCGCAGCAATGATTGCACACATTCTGCATGAGAAACCGGTGAATGTGATCACTCTCGAAGACCCCATTGAGTTTTTGTTTGCCGATACCGGAAAGGGAGTTGTACGCCAGAGGCAGTTCGGAACGGATTTCCTGTCGTTTCCCGAAGCACTCAAGCACACGCTCCGTCAGGATCCCGATGTCATCATGGTGGGAGAAATGCGCGATCCAGAAACCATTGCCGCAACGCTCACGCTCGCAGAAACAGGCCACCTTGTTCTCGCCACGCTACACACGCCCAACGCCGTGCAGTCCATCACGCGCATCGTAGACGTGTTTCCCGCACATCAGCAAAACCAAATTCGGTCACAACTGGCACTCTCGCTTCGCGGCGTCATTGCACAGCGACTCTTACCACGCAAAGACGGCGGACGCGTAGCGCAGCGCGAAGTGATGACCATCACTCCCGCTGTTTCGAACATCATTCGTGAAAATCGCCTGCACGAGCTGATCTCCGTTCTGCAGACAGGAGGCAAGCATGGCATGTGCACATTTGAGCAGGATCGGGAGAGACTAGA
>PFDS01000020.1:1348-9113 GCA_002772605.1 Candidatus Peregrinibacteria bacterium CG10_big_fil_rev_8_21_14_0_10_49_16 | reverse complement strand
ACACTATGACCGGCGCCCTCACCATCAAGCGCGTTTCCGGCACCTATCAAAACCTCCTCACCGTTTCCGGCGGCCGCATCGTCGTCCAGACTACCAACCCCGACAACTCCGTCGACCTCATCCATGTCTCCGGCGGCTCCCTGGCTGTTTCCGGCAACGCCTCTGTCTCAGGTGCTCTTCTCGTTGTTGGGAACATTCAAAGTCGTGGAACCATTTCCGGCGCCTACCTCCATGCATCATCCGGCATAACAACGTCCGGTGGGCTCATTATCGAACGCGTTGCCGCAGGAACAGGCATTCTTGTGGAACAGACGCAGAGCGGAGTGCCTCTTGTTGCGCTCGACGGGTACGCGCGTCCCGGCACTGCTTCCGGCTCACCACACATCATCTTCGGATACCAAGGACTCTTCGATGTGAAAATGTATCGTAACGAGACAGGATCTCTGTGGGTATCTTCCAACACGGGAAATACGTTGGTTGTACGAACGGAAATGAGTGATGGAACGGATGCCTTGCAGGTGATCAGCAATGGCGGTGACGTCGAATTTCGTGTGCAGGCCAACGGTCAAGTGCGTGCCGATGGAACTTTTACCGGTGGCGGAGCGGACTATGCTGAGTACTTCTATGCATCGGACAGTGATTTGGTTTCTGGAGATGTCGTCTGTTTGGATCTCGAGCGGGAAGGCACAGTTCAGCGATGTCGTCGCAGCGCCGATAGCAATGTGATGGGAATTATCTCCACACAACCTGCGTTTGTTGGTAATAAATTTGGAGATTTCGACGGCATTGCTATTCCGCAGACAGCTCTTGTCGGACTCATTGGACAGGTTCCGGCGAAAGCAATTGTAGAGGCAACAAAGGATGCACCAGCCGCCGTCGGCAAGAAAGAAACAAATGAATCAACAGAGTTTGATGGAAGGATTCGTGTGGGAGACTCATTGACTCCTGCGGCGAAGCCGGGATATGTGCGAAAGGCAGAGCCGGGAGAGCCGACAGTCGGTGTCGCGCTACAAAAACTTGAGAGCGGTGAAGGAGTGATTGAAGTCTTGATTTCGCGTCGCAACTCTTCTCTCACGGTGGAAACCGTAGAGCAGGAAGTGCTGGATACGATTGCCGCAATGGAGATTGAAGACGAAGTGCAGATGATGGTTGCAGACGCGTTGAGTGCGGCGGAGTTCGATAGCCGCATCACTGACGAAGTGCATCAGCAAGTATCCAGCATTGATATTGCTGCAGAGGTACGTGCTGTCTTGGCAGAGGAGCAAAAAGTAGCAGAGCAGCATAGAGACAACTCACCATTGCGTGTGAGCGTGACCGAAGGTGTGCAGGTGGATGGTCATCTGAGCGTCAGTGGTGCGCTTGCGGCGGAGGATATCCAGACGCGTGGATTAGAAGTTGATGGATACGCATCGCTGGATACCGTTATGATTCAAGATCGTCTTACGGTCCTGAAAGACACGCGTATGAGTGGGGACTTGCACCTTGAAGGTGAGCTCCTTGTGAATGATCTTTTCATTCCGGGTGCGGTTCGCATTGACGGAAGCGGAGAGGTGACTGGATCATTCGCAGTGGGGTCACTCACTGCCGGAAGCGGATCACGGATTGATGGACTGCTCAAAGTGGCAGGCGACCTGCAGCTCAGCGAAGGATCACTCTTCATGAATACCGGATCAGTACTTCATGCA
This sequence comes from Candidatus Peregrinibacteria bacterium CG10_big_fil_rev_8_21_14_0_10_49_16, assembly GCA_002772605.1. Taxonomy (GTDB): domain Bacteria; phylum Patescibacteriota; class Gracilibacteria; order Peribacterales; family Peribacteraceae; genus 2-02-FULL-49-16. Next base: position 7,428 of record PFDS01000020.1, on the reverse strand, counting down.
CATGACCTTCTTGTGGATAACGCAGTGCGGATCCTCGGTCCGGTAACAGTTCATGGACTCGCTGTCTTCCTCAATGATGTGCAAGTGCATGGAGTGTTTGCAGTGAGTGGAGCATTGGTTGTGAATAACAACCAGGCAGGATATGCAGTCATTCCGGTGACAGGAGTGGATGTGAGTGTGCGTTTCAGCAACGGTCATTTCCTCAGCACACCTGTCGTTACGGCATCGCCGAGCGTGCCGGTGCTCTATGGTATTTCACCCGCCACCAAAACAGGATTTAGCATACGCCTGCGCGAACCGGCTCAAGAAGACATACTCTTCTCCTGGATTGCTCTTGGCACATGGACTCCGCGCACATTCACTGGAAATGGCACCGTTGTTGCCATTCAGGAGTTCTTCGTGGACAGTCTTGGATATCCATTGAGTGATAGTGAGATCTGGAATCTCTGTATTCGAAACCAGGTACCAATCGACGAAGAAACTGGCAAGCCGTTCAATTGCAATCGCTACCACGAAGATGACATCTGGACGCATCCGGAGAGCGGTCTTGAATTTACATGGAATCTCAATCGTAATCCGCGTTTGCAGTTGCCGGATGGTTGGGTGATTGTGACGAGGGAAGATCCTGTAGAACTTGAGAGTAAAAATGACGATGGTCAGGGTGAGGACGAATCAGAAGAAACTGATATCGGTAGTGGTGAACTTCTCACAGGTGGTGATCAGGGTGAAGAGAATGGCACTGGTACAACAATTGAAATGCAGCAAGATGAGGCTGTAGAGACGCCATACCATGGCGTCTCCGAAAGCGGTTCCACCATGGAAATTGATACATCTTCAGGGGAGACGCTATCGTATAGCGTCTCTACAGACACTGAAACTGGTGCCATTCATTCTCACGAGGTTGATGGCGAAGATGAAGGAGGTAACGCTGAAGAGGACACAGGAACAGGCAGTGTTGTAGAGAAAGAAGGCGAGAACGATAAGAGCGAAGATGAGTCAGAGGGGAACACGGGCAGCGGTTCAACTACTGAGACACAGCAGGAGGAAACAGAGACGTCCCATCGGGACGTCTCTACAACAAACGAAACTGGATCAGGAGTCAACTTGCAAGAAGGTGAGTAGTGTCGTAGGCTAATCCTATGCCCGATCAGCAGGGAGACACATCGCCCGATGTGAATCCAACAGAGCCACTGCCGCCTATGCCCGATCCCACTCCACAACGTCTTGGGACGCATGGCCGCAGAGCCGTGCTTGGTGTTCTTGTTGCGGTTGTTGCAGGGGGAACATACTGGTTAGCCGGTGGATCGTCTGCTCCTACAGAACCGGTGCAGCAAGGACAGGTTTTGGAAGAAGGAGTGTCTGTTGACAACGATGCGGCTACTGCAGAGGGGGAGAAAAGGGCCGCAGACATTATTGCGAAAGTTTCTGCTCACTTCCTGCTTCCTGCAGATATTCAACCGACCGTTGCGACAATTATCGATGTGGAGAAACTGCGAGAGCAGAATGAATTTTATAACAGTGCTGAGAATGGAAACTTTCTTCTTGTACTTCCCAAGCGAGCTATTCTCTACGATGAAGAGCGTGATTTGATTCTCGATGTTGCTCCGGTGCGATTGGAGAGGAAGGGGCAGGTGATTGAGTAAGGTATAGCCATGCAAAAACTTCCTTTTCTTGGGGTTATCTTTCTATCCCTCACACTCGGTTACATCACCGGTCGTATTACTTCTTTCTACGAACTCCGCCACAGCACGACGATGACACTGCAACCGGATGTGCGTGGACCCATTGGCGTAGTGGATATTCAAGGAGTAGAGGAGGGAAACCTTGTAGGGGATATACAAGGAAATGCTCGTATGTTTCTAGCAGGGAAGCAGGTCATACCCGGCGAAAACGGAACATTTTCGGTTTCTGCAGATACTCTTCTTGTGAACAACGTGTGGGTTTCCGTGCCTGAAGGAGTAAAGTACGTTGCGTCAGTCCGCGGAAAGAAGTACTACTCTCTAGATTCTGCGGCTGGAGAGCGCATTGTTCCGCAAAATAGAGTGTATTTTTACAGTCAGAGGGAGGCAGAAGATGCTGGATATGTGCAATAAATCCGCTATCCTGTCTTCATTATGTCGCCTGTCCCGATGCGCAAGTCGCCAAAAACTCCAAGGAATCAGTGGGTTCTCAGCACCTTACTCTTCATAGGACTCATTGCTCTGTCGCTCTACTATCTGACTAATCCGCAGCGAGAGTTTGAGAAACAGTTTGCGGATGCCAAAGAGGTGCCTATCAGTCAGGTGACGCAAGGATATGCAGGCAAGGAGTTCGAGAAGATTATTCTGCGGGATAATAAAGTGTTTGCTGTGATGCATTCGGGGTCCGTGGTGCAATCATATAAGGAGTCGCGCGACTCGATTTCTACACTTGGGTGGAATGATCCGAAGAATGCGACGGTTGTGGAAGTTGAGAATCGTGAAGTAACAAACCTTCTCATCGCGATTGTGCCGGATCTGCTCTTCTTCATTCTCATTATCATGGGAGTGGTTTGGCTCTTTCGTGGCATCGCGCGCAGTCAGTCTACGGCAATGTCCTTTGGGAAATCACGAGCCCGTGTTGCCGATGCGAAGGAAGTAAAGACGCGATTCAATGATGTTGCAGGATGTGAAGAAGCAAAGGAGGATTTGGTAGAGGTGGTGGATTTTCTGAAAAATCCCAAGAAATACATAGAGATGGGTGCAAAGATTCCCAAGGGCGTGCTCCTCGTCGGTCCTCCTGGAACAGGAAAAACGCTGATGGCCCGCGCAGTTGCCGGAGAGGCTGGCGTGCCATTCTTCTCCATTGCCGGTTCGGAGTTTGTGGAAATGTTTGTCGGTGTCGGTGCCAGCCGTGTACGCGATCTCTTCATCCGTGCGAAGAAGAATGCGCCGTGCATTATCTTCATTGATGAAATTGACGCAGTCGGACGCCAGCGTGGCGGCGCGGGATTCGGCGGAGGACACGATGAACGTGAGCAGACACTCAACCAGATTCTCACCGAGATGGATGGTTTTGAGCAGGGAACAAATGTGATTGTGATGGCCGCAACGAACCGGCCGGATGTGCTGGATGTGGCACTGCTGCGTCCCGGCCGGTTTGACCGTCGTGTGTTCCTGGACAAACCCGATCTTGAGGCGCGTCACAAGATTCTTGAGGTGCATGCGAGGAACAAGAAGATCGGGAGCAGCGTGAATTTACGGAATATTGCCAAGCAAACTGTCGGACTGACCGGTGCGGATCTGGAAAATATCATGAATGAAGCGGCCATTTTCGCAGCGAAGCGCGGTCATAAAACCATCGCACAACGCGATATTGTCGACAGTGTGGAGAAGGTGACGATTGGCGCAGAAAAGAAGTCACGGAAACTCACGAAGAAAGAACGCGACATCACGGCATATCACGAACTCGGTCATGCGGTTGTCGGGCACCTCTGTCCGGAATCCGATCCATTGCACAAAATTTCCATTGTCTCACGCGGTTCTGCGCTTGGAGTGACATGGTTCCTGCCAAAAGAAGATCAGTACACGACAAGTAAGAGCAAGTTCCTCGACGAAATTTGCGGACTCCTTGGTGGTCGTGCCGCGGAGGAACTTATCTTCAATGAAATTACGACAGGAGCTAGCAACGACTTGGAACGCGCGTCGCAGATCGCGCGCAATATGGCTATGCGGTTTGGCATGGGGGACGAATCTCTTGGCATGGTGTCGTACGGTGAGCGTCAGGGAACGATGTTCCTGGGGACGGATCCCACCATGTCACGGAACTACTCTGAAGAAATCGCCAAGCGCATTGATACCTATGTGCGCGATGTCATCAATAGGCAATACGTGCGTGCGATGGGAATGTTGAAGCAACACAGAGAGAAGCTTCATGAGATCGCCCAGGTGCTTTTGAAAAAAGAAACCTTGTCCGTGCAGGAATTTTTGAAGATGTTTGAAGGGAAAGATCACCAAGAGGCTTCTCCCCCCTTGCCTGCCGGCCATAGTCTGCCTGAGGCGGACGAAGGCTAGAGGGAGGGGCTAGCCCCAAAGGGGACACTTCGTGTGGGAGGAGGATGAGTAATTCCCTATTATGAAACATGAACTCTTCGTTGTATTCTTTATCACCACTCGATGGGCGTTACAAGGAACAAACCAAAGAACTTCGTCGATATTTCAGTGAATTTGCGCTGATGCAATCGCGGGCTCGAGTGGAAGTTGCCTACCTCATTGCACTGGCGGAAGAAGAGGATGTGCAGGGGTTGTCTCCCTTTTCGCTCGAAGAGCAGAGAGAACTATGCCGTGTGTACGAAGAATTTTCTGAAGCTGATGCAGAGCGTATCAAAGAAATAGAGAAAACGATTCGTCACGACGGGAAGGCAGTGGAGCTGTTTCTTTGTGAAAAGTACGAGGGACTTCCGTGTATGAAAGACAAACTGTCTTTCATTCATTTTGGTCTCACCAGTGAGGATGTGACAAACTGTGCGTACGGAATTCTGATCAATCAGTCACTGAGAGAAATAGTTATTCCTACACTAGAGAACTTCCTGTGTTTACAAAATAAAGCTCAGCAGTGGAAAGAGGTAAAGCTCCTCAGTCTCACCCATGGGCAGCCGGCAACACCAACGACTGTAGGGAAAGAAATGTTGGTCTACGTTGAACGGTTAGAGAGACAGCTGCGACAACTGCAACAGTTTCGGATGCAGGGAAAGTTTGGTGGGGCAGTAGGAAACTTTGCAGCACATCGCATTGCCTATCCACCTCTTCCTTCCCCTCCCTTGCCTGCCCCTCGGAGCCTTGGCGTAGTGGGGAGGGAGGGGTCAAGGGAGGGGGTCGATTGGCCAGAATTTGGGAGAAAATTTGTTGAGTCTTTGGGGTTAATTCCGTTGAGATACACGACACAAATCAATCCGCATGATGATCTTGCAGAACTCAGTCACATGCTGCAGCGCATCAACACGATCCTCATCGACTTCAGTCGCGATATGTGGATGTACATTTCGCGCGGCGTGTTCTGTCAGAAACTTGTAGAAGGTGAGGTGGGATCATCCACCATGCCGCACAAGGTAAATCCGATTGATTTTGAAAACGCGGAAGGAAATCTGGGACTCAGCAATGCGCTGTTTCAGCATTTTGCGGAGAAGTTGCCGGTTTCCCGCATGCAGAGAGATCTCAGTGATTCCACGGTACAACGGAGCATCGGCAGCGCGTTTGGGTATCACGCGCTTGCGATGACTTCTCTTACCAAAGGCCTCGGCCGCATTGCGGTTGATGAGGAAGTCTGCAGGAGAGAGTTGCAGAAGCATCCCGAAGTATGGGCTGAAGCAGTGCAGACACTTCTGCGCAGACGGTGTGTCCCACAAGCTTACGATATGATCAAAAAAGCAACGCGCGGTCGAACAGTGACGCATGAAATAATGGAGGAGATCATGCAAGAGACAGGAGTGCATGAGGACGATGTTCAGCGTGTGCGAGAGGCAATGGGGTCAGGATGATTGCCGGTGCTTGATCTCGTCGTCGATCAAGCGCTTGATGAGTTCCTCTTCGCGACGATGGAGATCTTTGTATTTGTTGTAGTACCGTTCCAGAGTTTCTTCCATTTTGCGCAGTTCTATAACAGAACGGAAGGGGTCGTAACCAAGGACATCGCGAATTTCTCGGAGCTTCTGATGCATGGCGAGGAGATCTTCTGCAACACGGTACGCAGCTGTGAGTCGGTCCTGTACTTTAGATTTTGCCTGAGAGAGTTCCGCATCAGACATTGATCGCACAATCGGATGGATCGCACTTTCCGTAATGTCGCCTTCAACGATGTCTGCCGTGGGTTTGGAGGAGAGGAGGAGAGCCTTACTGAGGGTCGTCATAGAATATTCAGGAATACACTACCAACGTTGTCTATTTGTGCCAAATGAAAGGGCACAGTCGCATCTTGACTTTAGTATTTCCTTATAGGATGATTGCTTTCCTATGCCTAGAAAAACTTCTCTTAAAGATCATGTAATTAGCTACGAGCACCCGGACGCAGAGGTGCGTCTGGAAATTCTCGAAGCCATGGTGACAGGCGAGCCTTTGTCGAGTATT
>PFDS01000020.1:0-1339 GCA_002772605.1 Candidatus Peregrinibacteria bacterium CG10_big_fil_rev_8_21_14_0_10_49_16 | reverse complement strand
GCATAACAGTACCGTTCAACGCAATATTCTTCTACGCGACATTGAGTTGGAGCAGGAGGGAGCATCAAGAGACGCAGCAAAAGCAGCACAGAGTATATAGTGCGAATGTGGTGCCCAGGAGAAGACTCGAACTTCCACGGGATTGCTCCCACACGCCCCTCAAGCGTGCGTGTCTACCAATTTCACCACCTGGGCATTGTTATAAAACAGCTCTTTCTGAGTAAGAAAAGTGGGCCTTTAGCCACTCTTTTCCAGATCCAGACTTTAAATATTTTTCCCTAATTCTGGCTTCTTGTCGAGAAGAGAATTTTTCGGTGTGTATCACATCAAATGGTCTGTAGAAACGTGTAGTCCGTTCCTTTCCTCTTTGATGTTCCAATACTCTTCTTACAAGATTATTTGTAAGTCCAACATAGAAGTATTTGTGTTGCTGACTACGAAGAACGTAAACAAAATACATACATTTAGAGTGTGAGACTCAAGCAGTGCGTGCCTGCCTGCCGGCAGGCAGGTCTACCAATTTCACCACCTGGGCAGGTTGAGTATTGTACAGCATAAAGCGTTTTTTCCGCTTACGCCACCCGATTGAGATTCTTCAAATACTGATTATCCGCGAAGGTCATATGGAGGTACTCCTTGGCGGAGTCGGTGTAGGTGGCGTCGTAATGGAGATCCTGATCGAGCCAGAGGCGCGTGAATTCCGTGACATCGACGGCACCATCGTAGCCGTTGTCTTTGTTTTGCACGGTTCCGTTTTTCAGAATCTTATACGTCCAGTGGAGATGCGGTCCGGTTGATGTGCCGGTGTTGCCGCTCTTGGCCATGGGGTCGCCTTGGTACACCGTCTGTCCGTCTGTGACGAGAAATTCGTGCAGGTGGGCGAGGATACTGCGGCGTTTGTCTGCGTCGATGACGAGGTACTTTCCATACCCTTCGTTGCCTTCATGAAGAGAGGCTACGCCGTCATGCGGTGCGTATACCTCTGTGCCGGTCGGCACGCCAAAATCAATTCCGTTATGTCCTTCAAAGCCGTAGACGGCGTACCGGTCGGGATTCTGGCCGAAGCCTTGTGTGATAGTGGGGATACCGGGAAGTGGGCAGAAAATCATACTTCTATTATTCCCCCTCCCCGCGGGAGAGGGCTAGCCCCGAAGGGGACCCTTCGGGTGTGAGGGGTCGCCCGCAGGCTATTCTTTAGTTGCAATTATTATATTTTCCTGTTATAAAACTAATGACTCGCTGTGCCTGCATTTACCCCTCAAATGCACCACTCAGGAGTCGGAAGAAACAAATACTAGCAGGTTGTTCTCGGTCATAATTTCATACGGCGTTTTGTAGC
>PFDS01000015.1 GCA_002772605.1 Candidatus Peregrinibacteria bacterium CG10_big_fil_rev_8_21_14_0_10_49_16 | reverse complement strand
TGAATCCACGGTCGGATTTTGTGTGCGTGTTTTGGTCCGACTAGTTGTTTGTATCCTTCCAGTGTTTTCCAGACGAGGTAGTACATGCGACTACGCGGATGTTTTGCTGGGTTGTAGTAGTGGCCTACAGCGAATGTGACTGGGTATGCCATAGGAGAAATAACGTCGACTAGTGGAGCAAATCGAGGCACATCTTGTCCCAATCGTTTCACATTCACCTCAAAGTTCCAGCCAAGAATGGCGAATGTACTGATGCCGAGTTGCACGTCAGGATTGACTTCATCAATGACCCTGCGTGCCATTTTCAGCCATTTTTCTAATCGATCCGCGCGTTCCTGTGCCGTTAATCCTACCCAACTCATGGGGTACTCTGTCGGGTAGCGAATGTAATCGATGTTTATCTCGTCTACGCCTGCGGCAACGACTTCCCGTAGAATTTCTTCGTTATACCGCAGAACGGTTGGATGGCTTGGGTCGACCCATTGCCCCTGAATGCCGATTCCTGTCTGTGGGTTTTTCATGCGCGCATCTGGATGACGGCTGGCAAGTAACGGATCTTTGGTAGCAAGGAAGCGTACTGCTGTGTAGAGACCACGCTTCTTTGCTTCCTGAATGATCTCCGGAAGATTGTAGAGTGGTTGTACGAGTTTGAGTTCCTGTGCAAGTGGCGAAAGCGCATTGAAGTAGACGTACGCACCTTTCACATCCATGATAAACGTTGTTCCTCCTGCATCGATGAGTTCTTGTATTTTCTTCTCAAAAAAATCCTGTTCTGAAACACTCGTTGCTGTCATATAGACGCCACGTTGTCGCACTGATTGTGGCAAAGTTGGTTCTTCATCACGGATTGTTGGAGCAGAAGATGGAGGTGGGGGAGCTGCTCTGTGTATGCGTCGCACAGTGGATCTGCCTTCGGTGATAGTGGGAAATGTTTCTGATTTTTCGAAGAAGTGAGCAAAGGCGGCTGTTGCGGTGAGGAATATGCCTACTGCTATGGCGAGCTGCATGCCCGACACATGCCACTGTGTATGCGATGATGCTTTTGGTTTACGTTGGTGCAACACCTCGAAAATCTCTCGACGCGTTGCCAGTTGATAGAGTTCTGCTGTGGTATTCATGTGTATTTTTGATTATTATAACATACTTATTAAAAATAAGCAATAACCGTGCAGGTATACTGCTTATTCCATGCAAAAAATCATTACTTTTGTCTTGGCTCAAGGGAAAATTCCTCATACAGGAGGGGAGGTTTCTTTTAAAAAGCTTAAACGTGCACCACACTACTTCGGACCAAGCGTTCCACGACAATACATTATTCAGCGAGAGGATAAGTTTGTCATCAAGGCCTATTTTCCCAATATTTTTCTAGTGGAAACTGAGTGTGTTGTACAGGATGTTCAGAGTGATGAGAGTATTTGTCTGCGTGAACAGTTAATTGCCGCCTGCCTACAAAAAGCCCAAGAGTATGGAGCAGATGTGTCATTGAGTGAAGATTACGCCATTGCCGTTATTGATGGATACTCTCAACAGGAATTGCGAGATTTCGTTGGTGACCCTTCAGGACTCGTGTCTTTTCTGAAATCAGAGCGTTTCATACTACATGATGCTGAAGTGGACCATACGATGCGCAGTCAACTGAAATATGCAGAAGATGACTTGGTTATCGTGGACTGGTGCGGCGCATGTTTGTTTGAGTCTGACGGGGAAGAGATAGAGGAAGTTGTGGAGCTTCTCCAGATTGCGAATTTTCAGTTGTTGCAGTATCGCCTTCTGGATCGTCAGTTGGATGGACGTTTGACTGCTATCGAACAGTTTGTACAAATCGAACGACAAAGTATTTTCAAGCGTAATCGGGAAATTGCCCGAGCGTATCGAGAGATTATTGATTTTCGCATTCGCTCTATTGCGGAATTGGATGCCATTGAACGCGAAATGAAACTCATCGGTGATTGGTACAGTGCGCGTCTCTATGACCTGGCTTCCAGAAAGTTTAAACTTTCTGACTGGCATGCGGTGATTCGGAGAAAACTCGAGTCCATAGAAGATATGTACAGCATCGTCTCAGAGCGTTTCAGCGTGTCGAAATTGCACTTTCTGGAGCTCTTACAGATTATTTTATTTTTTGTGTTACAAGTGGGTTGGTTTATTTTGATCTATCTGGAGTTTCGTTTCTATGTGTTCCACTGATACGTGTGGTATATTCTTCCTATGCGCATTGTATCACTAGCACTGTTTTGTACACTGTTTCTTGTGGCCTGTCGGCATGAATACGCAGACAACCCTGATCCCAATCACACGCATGCGGATGTCGCGGTATGGATAGAGGGAGAGAAGGTGGATTTTTCGGGAGATCAGTATATGTCGGGTTTAGAGGATGATCATGACCACGAACACGATCACCTGCATCCGCATTTGCATCTACATGACGGTATTGGACATGTGGTTCATCAACACAGGCCGGGGTTAACATTTGGTGAGTTCCTTGAGTCTGTGGGTTTCTCATTTGAGGGTTGGGAGCAAGTGTGCTTTGTTGATGAACATCAGATCAAGAAATGCTGGCCTGCAAGTGGGGGTAATTGGCGCTTCTTCGTGAATGGAAAGGAAGTGATGTGTGGTCCGACAGAAGATTGTTTGCATCCGCTGTTTGTGGCTAAGGATTATGTGTTCCGTGATATGGATGGTTTGCTTCTTCTCTTCAATGCTTCCGATACGGATAGAGAGGCAGCATTTCGAGAAATAACCGATGATGCTTGTCTATACTCCCGTACCTGTCCTTGGCGTGGAGATCCTCCAGCGGAAAATTGCATTGCGGATCCGACGGTACCGTGCGTTGTACCGTAAGTATCATCCTCTCCACCCCAAATAGACCAGGTATATTGCGTACAACGACAGCATAAATATTCCCTCTGAGCGTTGAATGATATGCCCTTCTTTTTGTCTCCAAAAGAGGAGGCGGCTGTGAATTTTTCCTGTGTGGACGACCAGGAAGAGGAGGATCGTTGCACCGACGACAACCAGGAGATCCACGTTGAGCGCTGGTTCAAACGTGAGTGGTCGGATAGTTGCGGAGAGTCCGAGAATCCAGAAGATATTGAAAATGTTACTTCCAATGATATTGCCCACGGCAATATCGGCCTTCTGTTTTACGGCTGCAGTAACAGAGGTAGCAAGTTCCGGGAGTGATGTGCCTATGGCGAGGACTGTCAAACCAATGAGCGCTTCGGAAACACCCAGTTGTACGGTAAAAGCTTCTGCTCCATACACGGTGAGCTTTCCTCCGACAACAAGAATGAGAATACCTGCAATGATATGTCCAACAGAAATGAACGGATTATAGGATTCCTGCGTATGGCCATCTTCTTCGACTTTCTTCATGCCAAAGGTGTACCAGAGGAAGATGAGAAAAAATCCAAGAAAGCTCAGTCCGTCTGCCTTGGAAAGTGTGGCGACTGGTGCACTGTCAATCAGGTGGTCGTTGGCCATGACGAATAACACGAGTGCTGCCAGCAGGGAGAGCGGGAGTTCCTTCCACACAGTGGATGTTTGTACGTATAGTGGAGTAATAGTGGCTGCAGTACCGAGGATGAGAAGGATATTGCTGATATTACTTCCGATGATATTTCCGATGGCGAGATCATTCGCTCCATCGAGAGTGCTAAAAATATTCACTACCAGTTCTGGAAGTGATGTGCCAAATGCAACAACGGATAGGCCGATAGTCAGTTCGGATATATAGAGATGGCGCGCGAGATTGGCGCTGCCGTCAACGAGCCACTCTGCTCCCTTAATGACGAGTATGAATCCTGCAATGATGAGTCCGATTGCTATAAGCATGCAGAATTGCAGTGTAGATAACGATCTACAAATGACCTATTTCCTGGTACACTGTTTTTGTGTCTAAACAACAGAAGCCAAAACAGGCTCATCACGATCTGCAGGCAGAATTGGAGCGATTCAAAGATCTCGCGGCGCGGGCGCAGGCAGATGTACAGAATATGCGTGCGCGACTTGAGCGTGAGGGACAGGAACATCGCAAACACGCACTACAGGAGGCACTACGGCATTTTCTACCTGTTGTGGACTTCTTTCAGCGTGCTCAGAAAGCATTGCCAGATCATTTGAAGGACCATGAATGGGTGAAAGGTTTTTCCTCGGCGATGCTGGCACAGGAGCAATTTCTCGCCTCCTGGGGAGTAAAACGTATGGATGTGTGCGGAAAACCGCTTGATCCGGAGAAATGTGAAGTGCTGGCAACAGGGAAAGGCAAGAACAATATCGTCTTGGAGGTCTTTGAGGATGGGTACATGTTGCACGATCGCATTCTGCGTCCGGCAAAAGTGAAAGTCGGGCAAGATGAGGCCTAAGGAGCCTTGATTTTTTTTGGTTTAATGAGTACAGTCCGCGCGTTTTTCCTATTTTTGTCCTATGGGCAGAGTTACAGCCTCACATGCAATTCATCCAGAGATTTCCTCACTTCGTGATCTAGAAGAAGAACAGCAGAAGCGTGTTTCGGAGCAGCGCTCAGCTCTTACCCGTAAAGAAGAGGAACATAGGCGCTTACTTGAAAAAAAGAGACAAACCATTCTTTCCGAGGAAACGCAGACACTCTCAGAAAGAGAAGCGGAAGAACAGCGTTCTTTGGAACAGGAGTCGCAAAGGCGTCTCCACGATGTCTCCGCTGCAGTTCAGGCTTTAGAGGATGCATACACATCAACATCCAAACCTCTCGCTGATGCGCTCATTGCCCGTGTCATGGATACTGCCTTTTTTACTCATGTGTGATCTATGGCAGTAGTGGCAATGCAAAAGGTGGCCGTTCTCGCCCACAGCTCTCTTCGTGAGACGTTGATTGATCTATTGCATGAGCAGGGTGTGATGGAGATTATTGAAGGAGAGGGTGTGCAGGAATCTTCTGTAGAAGTGAACTTTCGCAGAGCAGAGTTAGAATTTGCCATCGAGGTTCTCAAGAAATATGCTCCGAAGCATGCGTTGCAGATATCTGATGCATTGCTGACGAAGGAGCAAGTGGTTCATGCTGCATTGCACACAGATGTGCGAGGGATCATTGATCGGTTGCACGAACTTTCTGAAGAGGACGCGAAGGCTGATCGTCTCATACAGGAGCAGCATCAATTGCGTCAGATTCTCGAGCCATGGAAGCTACTCAAATTATCGTTAGATGAATCGCGTGAAACCACATCAACCGTTCTTTTCTTTGGTTCAGTTCTCACTGAACAGTATGCGGGCTCCTTGGAGGAATTGGAGTTGCAGGGCGTGCGTGCAGATGTGCAGGCTGTGCATACAGCACCGGATAGTACGTGTTTCAGCGTCCTTCTCTGGAAAGAGGATCGTGATAGATTCGAAGAATGCGGATCGCGTTTTGGTTGGAATGAAGTGGAGTTACCAGTAGTGGCTGGTACACCCAAGACGATTCTTCAGAATGCATCGTTGCAGGAAAAAGTACTGATGCGCACAAAAGAAACGCACGAAGAAGAACGCACCAAGCTTGCTGTGGAATTGCCTCAGCTTCTTCTTGCTCAAGTCTATATGCGTTGGCTTGAAGAGCGCTACCGTGTGCGTGCATCTCTTGATGAGGGTTGGGGGTCTTTTGTGTTAACAGGCTGGGTCCCGCGTATACGTTTAGCATCGTTGGAGCGTGCACTTCATGAAACTCATCCGGCCGTAGAGGTGATTCGATTGCAACCGAAAGAAGGGGAACAGCCACCTGTGCTTCTCAAAAATCTTCCCTATGTGACGCCGTTTCAGAGCGTGACGACGTTGTATGGTTTACCTTTACCCTCAGAGTTTGATCCGACTGCGGCACTGAGTCCGTTTTTCGCATTGTATTTTGCGCTCTGTTTAACTGATGCTGGGTACGGTCTGGTCATCGCGTTGCTTTTTGGTACTGCGTTATTGAAACTTCGCAAAACAGTGGAAGAGGCTCCGCTTCTCTGGTTACTCTGCATCAGTGGTGTGGTGACGTTTTTTGTCAGCATTCCTTTTGGAGGATGGTTTGGTTTGCTTCCTGAGCAGGTTCCGACGGTTCTGACGAAGCAGGCAGCCGATGGCACACTGCTGTTTAAGGGGCAGATATGGAATTTGAGTCAGCAATCGGGTATCACTTTCCTGCAGAATCTCGCTCTCACCCTTGGACTTACACATCTTTTCTTTGGCATATTTCTTGCAGGGTGGCATAAGTGGATTCATGGGAAAAAGATCGCGGCGTTCTGGCAGGACTTTACGAGTCACATTCTTCTTGGAGCAGTACTCCTGCGTTTTTTGGCTCCGGATATGTTGGTTGATAGCGCCCAGTACGTACTGTACATTGCCATTGTGCTTATGATATGGGGCAAGGGATATGGAGCGAAATGGTATGTACGTCCCCTCATGGGCCTGCTTGGCGTTGTGAATTTTGCCATCAGTATGCTCAGTAATGTGCTGAGCTATTTGCGTATTCTTGCTCTTGGGCTTGTCACTGGCGCACTGGCTCTCGCCGTCAATCAGGTTGCTGTGGAACTTGGCAATCTCTTTCCTCTCTGGATTGCGATTCCGACCATTATCGTAGTGGCGTTTTGTGGTCACCTTGTCAGTATCGCTCTCAACACGCTGGGCAGTTTCATTCACTCAGGAAGGTTACAGTTTATTGAGTTCTTCAGTCAGTTCTTCGAAGGTGGTGGCAGAGAGTTTCGTCCATTTCGTCGTTCTTATTACCAATAATTATCTTTCCCCCTTTTTTCTATGAACAGCACTATCTTCCCACTGTTCCTCGACCTTCTCTCTCCTCTTGCGCTTGCTCAGGATGCAGGTACTGCTGCGGCAGAGTGGGGTCTGGTTTGGGCCTTCTTTGGTGCAGGACTTGCCACATTTCTTTCCTGTATCGGTTCCATTCTTGGCGTGAGCCTTGTGGGTCAATCTGGCGCAGGTCTTCTCACAGAGAAGCCCGACCTTGCCGGAAAGGTCATCACGCTGGAGGTTCTTCCGGGTTCCCAAGGGTTATACGGTATGGTTATTTCATTACTTTTCATTTTTAACTACGGTCCTGTTATTTCCGGTGAAGTTGCGATTACTACTACGCAAGGATTGGCACTTCTCGCTGCTTTTCTTCCTGTAGCATTTACCTGTCTCACATCTTCACCGTACCAGGCAAAAGTCTGTGCAGCCGGTATGCACATGCTTGCGAAAGACGGGAAGCTTGCCGGCCGCGTTATTACGATGGCAGCTCTTGTGGAAACGTATGCTCTGCTTGGGTTCCTGATCTCCTTCTTTATGCTGAATTCTTTTCAAGCAGGAATTATTGGTTAACTATGTAGGAATTTTCTTTGATTTCCCACTTTCCCTATGTCTTTACAGGATATTCGCAATGCGATTGTCTCACAGGCAGATGAAGAAATTGCAGTGTTGTTGCGTGACCATCAGCACAATCTTCGCCAGCTTACACAAGAAAGTGAGCATGCCATTGCAGATCTCAAGAGAAATTTGCGATCAGAGCATGAACAGAAAATTCAGCAGCTGCGTACTCATGCCTCTATGCGTTTTTCTATCGAAAAGCGCAATATGTTGCTTCAAAAAAAACAGGAGCTTCTTTCTCGATTATATGCGCAGGTCATAGATCGTCTCTGTGGATTACCGACACCTGACTTGCGTGCATTTCTTTCCCATTGTCTCGCACAGTGTCCTCACGATGGCACCGTGTGTGCGGCGAAGGAACATATTCCACTTCTCAAGGAGCTCCTCAAAGCCCAAAAGGGAGTGACAGTGGGTGACCCCATTGATGCTCGCGGTGGATTCATTTTTCTTTCTGGTCAGCAGGAGAGAGATTTTACGTTTGGCCATCTTGTTGATGCCTATTTGCGTCCTTTAACAGAGGTTGAGGTTTCCAAGGAACTCTTTGCTACTCATACATGACATTGCTTTCTCATCCACTCATTGGCCAACACTTTGCTTTCTCCTACGGGCGGTTAGGTGTGTTGCAGCAGTATCTCTTGAAACAAGTG
>PFDS01000051.1:8080-13568 GCA_002772605.1 Candidatus Peregrinibacteria bacterium CG10_big_fil_rev_8_21_14_0_10_49_16 | reverse complement strand
TACCTCCTTTGGTTTAGAGATTAACAGAACAGCATTTCATCATATATGCACTCTTGCATCACAACAAGAACAGCATCAATAGTATGGCTATACCTATTCTATAGATCCCAAACGGCATAAATGAATGTGTTTGAATGAATTTGAGCAACCACTGAATGGCAATGATCGCGGTGAGGAAGGAGATGAGGAAACCGATTCCAAGGAGAACGAATTCGCTCTGGGACAATGCTGCTCCGTTTTGAAGGAGGTCGAGTCCCGTTGCGGCAACCATGGTGGGAACGGCCAGTAGGAAGGAAAACTCCACGCTGGATTTTCTGTTCAGTCCAACTATGAGTCCGCCGATAATACTGGCAGCAGCACGGGAGACGCCGGGGACCATGGCAATCGACTGGAAACACCCGATCAACAATGCTTGCATATAGGTCATGTTCTGTAGTTGTGCGAGAGCTGACTGTTTTTCTGTGTGGAGGAGGTCAAATGCAATGAGAGCGACACCACCCAGAAAGAGCGTGAAGAGAATCAGTACTGTGCTCTCAAAGAACATGTTTTTGATAACGGAGTAGAGCAGAAATCCCATGATGGCCGTTGGCAGGAATGCGACCCCAAGTTTCCAGAAGAGTGCGCGTGATTCAAGAACCCGTTTCCAGTAGAGAGTAACGACCGCCAGGATGGCACCAAGCTGGATGGCAATCTCAAAGCTTTTAAGAAACTCCGTTTGAGGAAGCCGGAGCAGATGCGATGTGAGGATGAGGTGCGCTGTCGAAGAAATCGGGAGAAACTCTGTGATGCCTTCTACAACACCGAAAAGAAGAGCGTGGAACAAAGACACAGAGGTATTGTAGAGCATGTTCGGTATTGTAAAAGTATAGTAAAAATGTTATAATGTACTCAAATAGACATACACAATTCTCTTTTATGAACTACTCCTCACTACTCTATACCGGTGTGAGTTCTCTCGCACTCTCACTGATTCTCTCGCACAACTCTGCGATGATCGAAGGCCAGGCATCTATGCCTTCGGAAGGAATCACCAATCGTGTGTATTTTGATGATCAGGGTAGTCCTGCAGTATCCGTTTCCACCGATGACGAGGGATCAATAACAGGAGTGTCCACGTTTGAGATCACAACCGATCGCGACATGCAGACTACGGAGAGTCCTGACTTGTCTGTAACGACTGATGACCAAGGTCGTCATGTGTTTAGCGATGGTGTAAACACGTATCACAGTTCGCCGGATGATCGTGTAGAGATTGACGGTCAGGTTTTTGAGATACAGGAAAATCCGGATAGTGGCACTGTTCAGTTGTTAGAAGTATTGCCACCGCCACCATTCGCTACAGTAGATGACGCATGTTACCAACTTCTCCATGAGCTCAGTCACTTTGATGTGGATGTATGGCAGGAGAGTTGTATCGTGGAGCTGACCGCACACAACACGACTTGCCGAAGGGTGTTTGATCCAGAAGATGCCATCGTGACTCTTACCCAGAGTTCTGCTATTCACCTGAGTACTGGCGGCGGATGTCCGTTTGGGTGGGAGAAAATAATCAAGTCTGATATTAACCAAGATGGCAGTGTAGACGAGCAGGATGCAGAGCATGTGCGGGATGTGCTAGAAATACTTAGGCGTCCGGATGTAAACAGAGACGGAGTTATTCACGAACAGGATACAGAGAGGCTGAGGGAAAGCGTGTCTGTACCCGTGATTGAGCATGGTGCAGGTGAATTAACTGATCCTGTCTATCAGGATGACACCGGAGACACAGGTACGACGGCAGAGGAGTACATCATCATTCGTGGGCAGGCAAAATTGAAAAAGTCCGTATCTGAAACACTGACTGAACGTACACCGGATGATAGCCAGCCGGAAACAGATTACGCGCCGCAACTTCCCTGGTGGCAGCGTGTTCTTCGATTCTTTGGATGGTAATCCATTGAAGGGTATTTTTATCCGGAGTGCATAGCAGCATGTAACTTTTCCAGGAGCCATACGGCAAGGAAACCCAGTGCCATCATGAAGATGGCGGCAAGGGTCATAGAGTCAAGGAGTGTCGGAGGGAGAATGTTGTATTCCATACTGCCTGCCATGGCTTTCCATGGCCAGATTTTCCGTATGCTGCCGACCATCAGGCCGATGAGCACGACGACTGTACGGTCGTGATAGTGTGTCAGTAGCCATGCAAGCCCGCGCGAAAATGCGAGCAACCCCAGCCCTGCGCCGATGGCAACGAGGAGGAGAGGGAGGAGATCGCGTTCGTTCACGGCGTGGAGAAGAAATGAGTATTTGCCGAGGAGAACGAGAATGAAGGAGCCGGAGATGCCTGGTAGGATCATTGCACAAATCGCAATGGCTCCACTGAGAATGAGAAACCACCATGTGTGTGGCGTGGTAGTGGGAGAGAGGCCAACCAGGAGGTAGCCGAGAACGGTGCCGAGAAGGAGGTAGAGAATGAAAGACATGGTGTCGCTCTGTACGCGACGGACAAGAATGAGAAATGACGCGACAATGAGCCCAAAGAAAAAACTCCAGATGAGAAGAGGTTGTGTCAGGAGAAGGTGTTCAATGATTTTGGCGAACGTGAGGATGGCCATAAGCATCCCGGCCCCCAGAGCGATGAGCAGTTTCCAGTTCAGAAGGTCGAGTGCATGTTTTGGTCCCTTGTTCCAGAATGTCAGCAGAAATTCTTTGTCAGTGCACATGCGCAGTGTGTTGATGAGGTCTTCGTAGACGCCAAGGATGAATGCCATCGTTCCGCCGGAAACTCCCGGGACAACGTCAGCGGTTCCCATGCAGAACCCGTAGAAGATGTGTTCCAGCCAGTTGAATTTTTCCCGGTGACGTTTTTTAAGAAAGTGGAGGCCAAGACGCATGGAGGTGAGTATACATCGATAAATAAAGGCAATAGTTGACAAAATAAAAATTAAGTGTAAATATATTTATCCTGTTCGTTCCTGCATTTCTCCCTCAGGTACATAAGGAGATATCGGTGCCAGTATTTGTTCCGTTCTTCGTTTATTGTTCGGAATGCGGACACCGCAATCGTCCGCATAACAAGCCACGGGAAGGCATGCGCTTAGCACTCACGGATCAGTTGCCAGTTTGTCGGAAGTGCGAAGAGCCGCTGTCTGTGAGCAAAGAACAATTGCTCGCGACTCGGCCGCTCGCACGCGAGGTGCAAGCGCAACTGGATCAAGGATGATCGGAGACAGGACAAGAGCGAGTCCATGGACTCGCTCTTTCTATTGCGTATTGAGCAGTCTTGTGATCATCACTGCCACTTCCGCACGGGTTGCCGGACGTTCGGGCTTGAAGAGTCCTGCGAATTCTCCTTTCGCATACCCGCTGGCGATGTCATTGAGCACTGCGTAGCTCAAGTAGGGCGTGTACCAGGCGTGCGCCTCTGTATCCGGGAACACGACAACGTCTGTGAGTGATGTATCTCTGCCCGCAGTTTGCAGGAGCATTTTCAATGCTTCTGCGCGAGTGGTCGTTTGGGCCGGTCGAAATGTCCCATCTGAGTATCCTTGGATGATCTTGTACTTGCGTGCGCGCGCGACGTATGAAGCAAACCACTCGTGCGGTGCTGTATCCGTGAATAGTAGAGAGACGAGTTCCGCAGTGTTGAGTTTTTCCGGTTCACGGAATGCGAGCATTGCCATTTTGGTCAGCTCCGCACGTGCGATAGGAGCATCGGGATCGAACTGACCGTTCTTCTTTCCTTGCGCAATGCCTCTTTCCTGAAGAAGAGCAACCGCATCCTCGGCCCAGTGTCCGCGAATGTCCGTGAAGGCAAGTGAGGAAAGGGGAGGTTCCGGAATATCGGTACGTTCCTCAACAAGGAGAGTACTTGTCACAGATTCTCCATTGTCAAAGTAATCCAGATCGTCATTCAGGTCGGCACACGCAGCAAAGGTGTAGGTTTTTGGCTGTGCAGGAGCAATGCCCTCACAGCTGCATCCACCTTCAATGGCCGTGCATGCACAAAAGACGCCGCCGATACAGGAGTGTTGGATGATGGCGATACCTTTTCCGGTGCAGTGTTCGAGCCCCGATACCTGCATCGTAATGTGTCCTGCAGATTGGATGGGAGAAGGTGTGATGGTGAGTGTGAGCGGGCCTGAACATGTAGGTTCTTCTGTTAGTGCTGTCAGTGTGTGTGATGTGAAGGGTAGGGTGCTGATATGAGCGATTTTTTTGGAGAGGACTCCTTCTGCGGTGATATTGCTCATGGAGAGGGAGAATGTTTCTCCATCGTGAAAATCTCCCCCTAGCTGATAGACAATGAGAAGATGCGTGGAACTTCCTGCAGCGAGTCGTTTATTGATGGGAAAGAAGAGTGTTCCATTATCGAATGTATAACGGTCTGTGGCCCAGACTGCATCCATGCTCTCACTGTAGATACCATCTCGGTCACGATCTTCGGCAATGATGACAGCAGCAATGGAAATCGATTCGTCACCGCTACCTGCCGCAAGCAGCTGCAACGAGCGGATATCCGTATCTTCCGATGTATCCACAGTCAGAACGAGTTGTGCCATGGAGACATAGGGGTCTCCTTTGCCAATGAGCCATGTTTCATCTTGTATATGCTTCGCAGTCAGTTCGATGGTACTCACTGATGGTGGAATGAAGAGCGCAGAAGTACTGAACGAAAGCAACAAGCCTGCAAGAAGAACGGGGAATTGCACAGCCATTATTTTACCATTTTCTTTCGAAGTTTTTGTGCCTTGCTTTCATTTCCCGCCCTTTCCCACAAGTCCGCAAGAGCTGCGTAATTGGGTTTCACAGACTGATACTTGGTAAGCTTCAAAACTTTTTCGAGTGTTTGCGCTGCTTCCGCCCACTTGCCTTGGGATGCGAGAATGGAGGCTTCGACTTCGTAGGGTTCGTATGCGTATGGTTTCCTGCCTTTTACGCGCGAGATAAGCGTGTGCGCCGTATCGAGATTCCCCAGATTGCGCTCGAGCTTGGCAAGGGTTATAAGTCCTTGTATGCCTTGTGTGTCTGCATCAGCAAGTCGTGCAAGTTCTGTGCGGATCTGCTGCACTCTGCCGGCGGCAAGATTATCGAGTAGTGTACCGCGAAGGAATGGTGCGGGAGTGATCAGTGTATAGTCGTGCTCGGTGATGATTGGCATATTCTCCGGTATGCGTTTGAGGTAGACCGCACTCCAGTCATTGAGGTAGACGAGTGCCCAGGTTGGATCCTGATCAAGAAAGGAGAAGTCAAACGATCCTTCTTGCTGATCATCGAGTGATTCGTACTCGATAACAGCGTAGGTGAAGTCGTACTCCTCTTCGAGTTTTCTGAAGATAGCAGGATCTTCCCGTGCGAGGAGTGCATCCTTCAGAACATCGAAACCGTAGTCGATATTGCGTCCGTCAACGAAGACTTTCTTATTTGAGAAAAGCAGATACCCTCCAGCTCCGTACGAATTGAACATCTTTCCATGAACAAAATTTTTGTTCAAAAAATACACGGCACC
>PFDS01000051.1:0-8068 GCA_002772605.1 Candidatus Peregrinibacteria bacterium CG10_big_fil_rev_8_21_14_0_10_49_16 | reverse complement strand
AACACCTTACCATGACACGCGAAGCCACGAAGGATGTCCATTTTGCACTGTGCTTCAGCTGATAGAACGTGCAGCCGAGTGCGGCGATGAGAAACAGCGCTTCGTGTCGTGACGCAGTGCGTGAAAGGTACCCTGTCACGAGGAGAATGAGACCGGTGGCGATCCAGTGTTTTCGCGTGAGTAGAAGGCTTACGAGTGCGATGATCCAGAACGGCCCGGTCTCCATGAGATACTCTGGCCACGGGCTGGGGTTCCACTCACGGATAATGGCAGAGGAGTTCTCTGTAAAGAGCGAGAAGAGGTACGTGATGTTGTGGATATGGTTTGGAGAGAGCAGTAGGGCTAAGGTGAGAACGAAGAAGAGAAGGTAGTAATGAGTAGGTAGTGGGTTTCGCCAATGATCGTATGTTTTTTGTGCACATATTGCTCCGAAAACAAGAAGTGACATCACTGCTGCTCCGCCGTGGAGATTGACCCAGAGGAGTTGGAGGAGGGTGATAGCAATGAGTAATCGTATACCCTTCGTGGCAAATATTTCTGTGTCATGGTGAGGTGCTTTTGAAGCAAAGCGAAAAAAGCCTCGAATCCATACACAGAAATATTTGCACCTCAGGGTGACACCATTATTCTCTTGGTCCAACATCCAAAACCCCAATGTCACCATTGCAGCAAACATCACATTCGAAAAGAGTTGTGGTCTCTCAATGAGTCCCTGGCGGATCACAATGGCGGCAGCCATGACTAGAATGGCATTGGGCCAGAGGCGCTTGCGGTCAATGAGAAGAAGTGTGCCGAACATCAGAAATGTGCAGAGAATGCGCAGAAGCACAATTCCTGTTGGTCCTCCCAGCGTGTACGTTCCAAACAGGACAAGTTGTGATAGCCACTCATGTCGTGCAATGTAGGGGAGTCCTTCGCGTGTGTAGGCGAAAGGGTCCGTTTGGGTCAGTTGTCCTGTCTCCCACATCAGTTGGCCAGCTTTGATGTGCCACCAGAAGTCGGAGTCCGTTATCCCGAAAAAACTGATCCAGGTAAGAAATGTTGCTGTTGCAATGCCGGTGCCAATAGTGAGAAAACGGTATAGAATACACAAAGAGTAGCATATGTCTTATCACTATCTCATCATCTACTCCGTCACGTCCGGCGGAAAAAAATTCCTCAACCAGGAGCAGATGGTGAGAGACTTTTTCAAGAAGAACAACATTCCCTATACTTGGCTCCATTTCAATCGCCGGGAACAGTCACCTGCCGATCTCCAAATTGCGTCACGCATTTCCCAGTCTGGAGCGACCCGGTTGGTAGTGGTGGGTGGCGACGGCACGTTGCGTGCGATCGTGGAGGAACTCTATCATCGGAACATCTCTATCCCTGTAGGGTTTATTCCGGGCGGGTCGGCAAATGTCTACGCACTGGTGCGCAGAATTCCTCTTATGACCACGAATGCATTGGAGCATATGGTACGCGCTGATCCAAGGTCCGTTCCCATTGCGCTGCTCAATGACCGTCATGTGTTTCTCATTTCTGCCTGCTTCGGACGGCTCGCGGAAATTGCCTTGCGGGCGGATATTCACGGTAAGAAACACATTGGGTTTTTTGCATACGTGATTGCGGCAGTGCGCTACTCGTTTTCGTTTCCCCACCAATCTATTACCTACATTTGCGACGATAAAGAGTGTTGCGAGGTTAAAACACACAGTGTTCTGGTATTTTTGAGTGATGCGTCACGCACACTCATTCCGGAGCATGATCCGTTTACGAAGGGCATGCAGGCGTATGTATTTCATAACGTGACTATTGTCGGTTTGTTGCGCGTTTTCTGTGAACTCTACATTCTCCGTCGGCGCTCTGCTCGCACGACGCATCTTTCATCCAATGTCATGAATATTCGGGGTGCATTTCGTAAACAAATTCATTTGGATGGGGACGTTGTTGAAGAAGAGACGGAAGAATTTCGGATGAAGGTGGTGGAGAATGCTCTGCAGTTTCTTTGTTGAGATTGTATGTCTGTGATATTTCCTTCGCGTGTTGGCTACTATCTGTGGGGCGGTCCGGGGACGATTCGCATGATCAATCTGAAGTATTTTTCTCCTCCAGTCGATACTGCGAGTTTTTTGCGTGCGTACGACAGAGACAATCTCATGCGCATCAAAGAGGTATTTGGTGTGACCGACATGTGGGTCACGTACTCTTGGGGATTTTCTGAAGAAAGAGAAGAAGAGGATTATGCCTTTCTCGCAGATCGATTGCAGAATTTTCGTGATGCGAGTATCCGTGTGCACGCGTATGTTCAGGGGCCGAATCTTGTGTTTGAAGACTTCAAAGATCGAGACTGGTTCTGTCGTGACGAGTATGGGCAGTTCATTCCCTATCATCGTGGCCGCAAGTTGGTATGTGTGAATCACCCTGAGTTTCAGGAGTTTCTGGAAGAACGTGTTCGTCTTGCATGTCTATTGGGTATAGACGGCGTGTATGTTGACAATGTCTTCATGGGACAGATGGGCATTCCCGGCATGAAGAACCGATCGTCATCATTCATTGGGTGTGCCTGCGATTCTTGTCAGAATGCATTTGGTATACCTATTCCTCGTCGTGTGCGAAAGTGGTGTAACCGATCGAAAGAATACATGGAATTTCGTGCAGAGTCTCTTCGACAGTTTATTGAGCGTCTTGCTGCTACTGCACATGTGTATGGCAAGGAGTTTGGCACGAACTCACTCGATCCACGCGTGAATATGCACCATGTCTATGGAACAGACTTGGGCTACCTTCATACATGTCAGGATTACTTGCTCTTTGAGAGTCTGACACTTCCTTGCAGAACAGGGTCGAGAGGAAACGCTCACCTTCAACTCCTTCGTTGTCAGCATAACCTCTATAAGCCCATGTTTGCGTTGAGTTATAAAAGGGGAATCGGGTTCGACGCGGAGTTTGATCAACAGGATCTTGATGCGCTGTACTCTGAAGCCATGGAGTGTGGATACTATCCATGTGTGAAAGGAACGGAGTATGTCACAGGTGGCATATGGCACAATCTCGATCCGACAAAGTTTTCTCTGCCACACATCCACTCGTTTACTGCTCCACCTCTCGCACATCCTCGGCCGGAATCCAGAATTGGTCACATAGTCATTCGTGTGTGTGGGAGATGGCTCAATACGGTGACAACCTGGTACTGGGAGATCCAATGGGTGAGGAGACTCTTTAGTTGGGGGGAGAGGATGTTTCTTGGATGAAGACTGCCTCATATCCACCAATATGTATTTCATGTTCATTCATTTTCAGTCCTTTTATATCTTCAAATTTCTGAACTACTTTATTGTTCAAATAGAGGGAATTCTCCAGGAGATTTGGATTGCTGAGATGGTAGAGAGTTTTCGTTCCTTCTGATAGGTGTACAGAAAATGGTTGCGTGGGATGTGTATTGATAAGTAAAAAACACCTTTGTCCAGTCTTTGGATTTCTATGTCCGTACACTCTCAATTCTTCCGGTCCATCAATCTGTACATCAAGCACTTCTTGTCCCATAAGCCTCTTCCAGAGAAGCGAGGTCCAGTAATCGGGATTGGGCTGCATGGTGTTGTCATCAATAAGGCCGTAGTCGCTACCGATAAGCGTTTGGCGAATGATGCAGGATTGATGGTGTTTGGCCATTTCTCCCAGATGTATGAGCCACCAGAGACTGCTGAAAA
Source organism: Candidatus Peregrinibacteria bacterium CG10_big_fil_rev_8_21_14_0_10_49_16 (assembly GCA_002772605.1). Classification (GTDB taxonomy): domain Bacteria; phylum Patescibacteriota; class Gracilibacteria; order Peribacterales; family Peribacteraceae; genus 2-02-FULL-49-16. The sequence continues at coordinate 4,379 of PFDS01000051.1, read as the reverse complement.
AACTTTGAGACAGTCCAGGTTCTCCGCCGCAGAGTGCTGGGCCGGTTTCTCCAAGCCACACGTCTGCGTGTGCATATTTTTGTGTCCATGTGTGTATCTGTTCTGCGTAATGTGATGCGCGGATGAATGTTTTTGGGCTCAGGAGCGTCTGTGCCGATGCCCTACAGGTTCGCATCGGGCAGCGTGTAGATTGTTGCGGATAGTAGTGCCATGTGATGATATCGGGGTGGGCAGCGTTCATCAGCAGTTGCTCGGTTTGCGAGAGAGGTTTTTTGAGGTAAGAAAATGGCTCACCGATCACAGGCCAAATGATGCTGCCGAATGCTGCAATCTTGCCGTCGCCATGTTCGTTGAGTGTTGTTCGCAGCACGGCGAGGTCGCGAATGTATTGCAAGCGGCGAAGTCGATGGATGTGTGTTACAGGGTAGGCATTCACTTCATTGCCGAATTCCCATGCGGCAATACGGTCGGTCCTGTTCCGTGTGTACTGTATGAGAGATGCGGTATGGACATGTTTTGCAGCATTGAGCGTGAACAGAATGCGTGCATCGATAGCTTCTGCAAATGTAAGAATCTCTTCCCATCGTTTCTTTGTAAGCGTGAGACGACAACCGTTTGGTTTCTTCCGTGAGTGATCGATGTCATACCACACCGTATCTGCTTCTGTTCCTCCGATACGGAGTATGCTTGGCCCCAATGCTTTTGCGTACCGAATGAGTTGTGCGTGTGAGAGATCTGCAGGGTCTATGCGATTGGCGCCGATAGTGGGATTGAAACGCACATGTCTATCTCCCCACCACCACCCGCCCAGCATGTACGACGTATCGATCGCAAAGGAGAGGTACGTTTCGTCAATGTTCGCAATCGGGAATGCGCTTACGCGAATGGAAGTTGTTGTGGACGTCATAGAGGTTTCACCATATGGTCGGGTTCTTTTCCTGCTAAGAACTGTTCGATGGACGTGATACATTCACGGTACATGCGTTCCACGCTTTCATTGGTGAAGAACGCAATGTGCGGAGTAGTGATGACGTTGGGCAAGGCAATGAGCTTGGCATCCTCTTGCACGCTCTTCTCGTGCTCCAGCACATCCAGAAGCGCGTACTGCATTTTTCCCGAGCGAAGTGCGTCAACGATTGCCGGTGTGTCAATGAGAGAGCCGCGTGCGGTATTCACGAGAATGACGCCGTCTTTCATGTGCAGGATTGTTTCTCGGTTAATCATGTGCTCTGTGTCCGGGGTTGCCGGCGTATGGAGCGTGATGATATCGCTCTGCGAGAGAACGTCCTCAAGGTCGGTATACCGCAACCCGTACTGCTCGAGTTGAGTATTGGGATAAATGTCGTATGCGAGGATCGGCATGCCGAATCCGTGAGCGATACGGCAGACGCAGCTGCCGATTTTTCCGGTACCGATCACGCCGAGTGTTTTTCCTTTCAGGGCGATCCCCCGCAGTCCGTGATAATCGAATTCGTGATGTTCCACGCGCTCGTCCGCTTCACGGATGTGACGCACTGCGGATAGTAACAGGGCAAAGACATGTTCCGCGATCACATGTGATCCGTAGTCGGGAACATGACACACGGTGATGTGACGTTTCGTACACGCATGGAGGTCGATGTGGTCGAATCCGACAGATCGTGTGCAGATAAGCTTGAGGTTTGGGAGTTTCTTCAGTTCTGTTTCACCAATGGGAGAGTAGACCATGCCGGAGAAAATTTCCGTACCTGCGCACTTTTTCAATGCATCTGCTTCACTGAGGGGAGTGGAGATGATAGTCGCATCGGGAAATGTGTCTGTAACCAAGTGGGTGTCTTCGGGGTCGACTTCGACAAAGGTTATGCGGGGCATAGTGACAGTGTAGCAAAATGTAGAGACGTCCCGATGGGACGTCTCTACAGTCAGCAGAGATCAGAAGAGCTTTTCCCACTCGTTGCGGGATGTTTCGGAGGTGCAGAAGGGGAGTCCTGCATTCCGGATGAGGCGCATGCCTACCTCGTATGCATTGTTCACCTCCTTGTTCTTAATGAACTCCATCACGTCATGAATGAAATCGAGGAGACCGTGTAGTGGGTGTGGGTACATTGTTGCCAGCAGGCCGTAGCCTTCCAACTGATGGCCGATTTGTTCGTCTCCGTCATCCATGTGGTATCGCCACATCAGATAGTGGTGGAGGTGGTCTTCGTCCGATTGCCTCTCCTTTTTGACGTACAGTCGCGGATGGCAATTGGAAATTTCCGTTGCCAACGCAATAAACCAGTCGCTGTTGATGGTCATGTGTTTCTCCTTCTGTGTGTACTAGTGAAGAACTCTCTGCTGTAAAAAAGCAGTGCGAATACTGCATTCGCAAAAGAAGTATAGCATGGTTCGACAGGCCCGCCTGCCGGACGGACAGGCTCACCATGACACAAAAAATGCCCCGCACCCTTCTTGCGAGGGGTGCGGGGTAACAGGGAGGAGTTGACTTACGCGTTGGCCGGCGTGTCATCCGTGACCGAGAAGCGCTTGGCGGTCGTCAACTGACCATTGCGGCTCGGCTGGCCGTCGTGCTGGCGGTGCTTGCCTTGCGGCTTGCTGCCGCCCTTGCGGCGGTCGCCGTGGTCGCGCTTCGACTGGTATCGCGGCTCCGGATCCCGCCACTTGTCGAGCCCGATGAGCAGCAACTTCTGCTGCTTCGGCGAGTTGAATACGACCAAGTCGTGCTCGAACACCTTCACACTCCCTCCCGGGTCGAGGACCACCATCGCTTCGACGAGGCCATCCTCGTCGCGGCGGCTGTAGGTGATCATGTGGGCCTTCTCGCCGAGCTGGATGGCGCTGTCGCCGACCCGTTTTCCGCTGACGTAGAGCAGGACACTGTCGCTTTCGGTGGTCTCGAGCCCGAGGACCAGTTCGCCTCCGGCGAACTTGAGTCCGTGGCCGAGATACCGCCGAGGACCGTCGAGGTGGAACGCTTTCATGAGATTCCTCTCCAGAGAACAGTGCTTTTCAGCTGTGAAATGAAGACCAGCAACGTGCTGAACCTTCTCTCTTCACAGCATCCAAGCGGTGCAAGCAGCAGTGTGTCGTCCTGAGCTTGTCGAAGGGCGCACACTACTACTTGCACACATATAGAGAGAAACTCTCCTCCCTGTAAAAGAACCTTCTGGCTTCCTAAAGCCAGAACTGGAATAGTGTATCATGTAATTAATATTTGTCAAATCTAGTGTACCATGCTCTGGAACACACTTTTACAAGAGAAACAAATGCAAATTTCCTTGTCTCTTCCTACAATAGAACCCATATTTCCCCTTGTTCTCTATGCAACTCTCTCAGTTTCTCGCGCAGCTCTTCGGTGTGCTTTACATCGTAGTGGGCATTGGATTTCTCGTTGAGAAGAAGCACTACAAAATGGTGTTGGCGGATTTCAGCAAGAGTCCCGCTCTCATGTACTATGGCGGAGCGATTGCATTGATGATTGGGTTCTGTGTGACATACCTCCACAACTATTGGGGGTCGGACTGGGCCGTTCTCGTCACGCTTATCGGCTGGGTGGCGTTCATTAAAGGTATCGTGATTCTCATTGCACCAAGACTCATGCTCGATTTTGTCAAATGGTGGGGGAATAAAATAGAGTGGGCGGCAAGTGCCGCTCTGGGTCTGGGATTGGTCCTGGTGTACTTCGGATTTCTGGTATAGCCAATGACGCCGGAGGTTTTTCTTTGGTTCACTACCCTCCTCTTCATTCTCCTTGGTTTGACCTTTGGGAGTTTCGGGACAACGATCGTATTTCGTGTACCAATGCAGAAGGGAATGGGTGGGCGTTCACGATGTTCAGTGTGCCTGAAAAAACTTTCCATAAGAGAGCTTATTCCTGTGCTGAGTTTTCTTGTACAGAGAGGAGTATGTCGTCAGTGTAAGATGTCCATTCACTGGCTGTATCCCTTCACAGAAGTGGCCACAGTATTCCTTTTTGTATTGGCACTGTGGATTGTCCCATATTCTCTCATTCTCACCTTAGTCTTAGCCCTTCTTCTCTGGCTTCTTCTTCTGATCGCAATCATTGATGTCAAAACCCAGACTGTTCCCGATGTGCTCAGTATTCCCTTTGTCACCGGGGCGATTCTCTATGCAGTGGGCAGCGGCCAGTTTGATCATCTAGCCATGATTCTGGGTGCCGGTGTCTTTGCCGCTCAGTGGATTCTCAGTCGAGGCATGTGGGTCGGGAGTGGAGACATCATTTTGGGCGCGGGAGTGGGCGCGCTCCTCGGGCATTGGACGGCAGTGATTCACTGGCTTGTCGCGAGTTATGTTCTGGGCAGTATTGTTGTGAGTATTCTCCTCGTGACCGGAAAGAAAACGCGCAAGGACCGCATTGCCTTTGCACCGTTTTTGGTAGT
>PFDS01000019.1:3399-11452 GCA_002772605.1 Candidatus Peregrinibacteria bacterium CG10_big_fil_rev_8_21_14_0_10_49_16 | reverse complement strand
CTCGTCATTCTCATTAACCAGGCAACGGCAAGTGCCGCCGAAATCGTCGCCGGTGCGTTGCAGGACCACGAACGCGCCATCATCGTTGGCATCAAAAGTTTTGGTAAAGGGACAGTACAGGAAGTGATTGATGTTTCCGGTGGAGGGGCTCTGCGCGTCACAACCGCCCACTGGCTGACACCCAATGGTCGCAACCTCGGAAAAGAAGGCGTCACTCCAGATATTGAAGTGGATATAACACAGGAAGACATCAATGCAGACAAAGATCCACAATTAGAAAAGGCATTGGAATGGTTTTTAGAAAATGAGTAAAGTTGTGACAAACAAAAAGCCGTCGTACCCTACATAGAGATGCTACGCCTTCCTGCCGCCCTTGAACGACGCCTTGCCGCACTGTTCCCGCGTATACGTGACCGCGAGAAGTTTGTAGTGAATCTCATTGAAAGTGCTCTGGATAACCACGAGCCTGGTGATTTTGACCGTCCAGAATCCATTGGAGGTACGCTCAACCTCTACACAGACGGCGGCTCACGGGGCAATCCCGGTCAGGCCGCCATTGCCTGTGTCCTCGAAGATCCTTCAAAAGGGATACTACTCAAAGAGTACGCGGAAGTCATCGGTATTGAGACAAACAATGTCGCCGAGTACCGGGCACTCATTGAAGGACTCCGCCTTGCACAGAAATTTCACCCCAATAAGCTCGTTTGTCACGTAGACAGTGAACTCATCGTCCGGCAACTCAATGGAACATACCGCGTGAAAATGGAACACCTAAAGCAATTCGTCGATGAAGCGCAAGAACTTGCGCAGTCTTTTCCTGACATCACCTTTGTGCATATTCCGCGAGAAGATAATCATCGCGCAGATGCGCTGGTGAATAAAGCATTAGACAATCACCCGGCACCAAGATATGGGAAATAGGTTAGAGGTTTAGGTTAGAGGTGCGGAAATGAGGTAGGGTGTGATGTCTCCTGCTCTGAACTTCGCAGATGTCTGATCTTGAATAAAAAGAAGTGTGATGTGGCGCAGACGCTCGTTATGCACTAAGGAAGGAAGGTGCGTGAAACTTCCTGCACGCGCTCTCTGTACAAAACACATCTCTTCAGGCGTGCATTTCTGAAAATGCACAGCATCGTCCTCCGGAAGAAGGCCAAGAAGGTGAAGAACGCGAATGGTGAATGCAAGAACCACAGTCGCTTGCGAATCTCTGTGGCATGTACGCATAAGTTCAAGAGTGGAATCAAACACATCCGGCAGCGGTTCATCATCGTGCAAGAGGTGAAACAGAAGCTCTACTCCCTCCTGCATACAGGCAAAAGCATGAAGATTCGTGTAGGAACATCCTGCACCAAGAGGACGCACTCCCGCCGCTATCCACCCGCTCCGTGACTCTTTCACGTCAGTAGAAACGTGCTGTAACGGCAGAAGGTACGCACCCATCACACTCTTCAGTTTACGTACTCCCCGAGCACGTACGGCTATCTTCCCACGTTCACGTGTGAAGAGAATGCAAAACCGGTCCGCCTCTCCGATATCAATCACCCGTAAGATAAGCGCCTCAAGTGTTTGGGTGTATGCCATACGCAAAAGTGGTCACGCAGACCTTTGATAAGCCCTGCAAACAGGAGCACAACCACAAGAAGAATCCCCATGCCCAATTCGGATGATGAGAAATGCAGTAGTGAGACAGGCGGCATCAATCCTCTTAAGAGAGCATACATGCTCCACCCAACGATTATGCTCAGGACAAGCATACTACAGAGCACAACGCATGTGAACATGAAGATTGTGGTTACGGAATGCTCCGGTGTCGCTCCAAGCACATGCTGTACAGCCAAGGACTCACGATGTGCCTGCTCACGAACGACTCCGCTGAGCACAAAAAAGCTCATGCACATCACGATGAGCAGTAACACTCCAAGAACGTAGTACAGTACCTGCACACGTTCCTCGGCCTGTCGCATCCTTTGCTCTTCTTGAAAGAGGCGCGTGAGTGTTGACGGATGCACTAGTGGACGTAACTCTTGCTGCAGAAGGAGAGCACCAAGGTACCCATAGCCGGACACTGAGCGTACATGCACAAAAAACGTGTCTGCCACAGGCATGTCACTCGCTTGTTGCGTCTGTGCCAACTCCTCTCGCGTCACATAACGCATCTTGGACACAAATGGCATGCTCTGAAGCGCAGAGTAGAGAGTGCGTGCTTCATGCATGTCTACTGCTTCATGAAGCACAAGAGGAACAGCGTTTTCCGCTACGAGCGTATGCATGTACCAACGTCCTCCAAGGAATGCATACACCAAACCCAATACGCACAGGAAGCACGCAATGCACGCACTGCTGCGCCAATCCTGAAATGTATGGAGTACACCTCGAAGAATATACTTGCCATCTCGCAGAAGCTGCTTTTCCATGTACACAGTGTACAATGTCACCCTAAACCTGTCGACGGACAGGCTCAGTGTGAAACGCTTTGCAACTTCTTGCGCAGTAGAAGAATACGTTCATTGTCTTCACCAAACTCTTCGGCACGCTGCAAGAGACTTTCCGCCTTCGCTCTGCACCCTACGCGGATATAGACATCTGCGAGGTCGCAGAGAATCCATGGGTTCTCTTCATCAAGATTGAGAGCGCGTTCGAGTGTGACCACACCCTGCAACCTCTTTCCCGAAAAGAACAGTGTCCAACCTAAACAACGCAGGATTTCCGGATCATTCGGGTGAAGACTATTTGCCAAACGCAAGTGCTCCACTGCACGCTTCCACTCTTTGGAACGCATCGCAATACACCCTAAGACATACTGACCTGCAAAACTTTCCTTGTTAAGAGAAATAGCACGTTTCGCTGCTGTTTCCGCACGCTTCAGCTGCTCTAGGCTCAGTTCGTTATCCGCCACTTCTTCCAGTGCAGGAACATTGGAAGGGTCTTCGAGAAGCAATTCTTCGAGAAGCGCAAGTGCTTCTTTGTGTTTTCCAAGAAATTTATACTGTTCCGCCTGTTCCAGAAGCTCCAGTGTCGCCGACGATAGTTGTTGATTATCACTCATTTACTGCGAGAGGCCAAAAAAGACGAGACGCAGCAGCGTACCGGCTCCCAGTACAACCGCAAGTGCGATCACAGATGCAATCATGATTGTCCGCCCTTTTTGAATCATTTCCTCTCTTCCAGACGCCAGAATAATCATCAGACCCCCAATAACAAAAGCGGCGATGCAGACTCCAATAATCCCATTTTCTAGAAAACGAATCACACTCCCCAACACGGTAGTGACACTCACGCTTCCCACAAGAGTGCGCGGAAGCGTTATAGCTCCTGCCTGACAGAGAGGCACCCCTGCCGTCAAAAACCGTACAATCAACTGCATGGGTACAGTATAGCAGAAAGCTGCTACACTCTCTTACGTTATGGCGGACTTTTCCGTACGTCGACTTTCTCAAAAGGCTGCACACACACCCCGTACCCCCACACAACAGATCAAAAGGGGTTCTTCCTGGTTTTCTCGAGCAACATGGGTGTACCGCAGGGGCGGGCTCATGCGCCTCGCACTGTTTGCCATCGTGCTGTGTTTTGGGTACATACTCTTCCTCTTTCTCACGTTGCCAGACATTACAGACTCCAAAAACCTCCTCGCGGTACAAAGTACTGTTATCACCGACCGACACGGGACGGAACTCTACCGACTCTTCGAAGAAGAAGATCGTACATTCATCGAAGGCAGCACTATCCCCAAACATATGAAAGATGCCATCGTTGCCATTGAAGATGAACGTTTTCATGCTCGTGGCTGCTTAGACCTCCGCGCACTTGCCCGTGTCGTTTTCCGCCTGGGACAGGCGGGCGGAGCATCTACTTTAACTCGCCAACTTGCAAGAAATGCTCTCGACCTGCGTCAGCAAAACCTACTCAACCGTAAGTTGAAGGAGTTGATTTTGGGATGCCAACTTGAACGTCGTTACACGAAAACCGAACTGTTGGAACTCTACCTCAACTGGATACCTTTTGGTTCGAATGCTTACGGCATCGAACAGGCCAGCCAAAAATTCTTTGGTATTGGTGCCTCTGAATTATCCGTTGCGCAGGCAGCCGTCCTCGCATCGCTCCCGCAACGGCCATCGTACTTCAACCCTTATGGCTCACATGTCTTTACAGAGTTGCGCCCTGAAGCGCAAGAACAAGTAGCCACAAGGCATATTACTGAACTCTCACAGCTGGATGACAGTGACATTACTCCGGGTCTTCTGGGAAAGACATTTGGTACTGGTTCCACAACGTTCCGCATCGCAGGACGTTCTGAGTTAGTGCTTAAAAAAATGGAAGAACTGGAGTTTATTAGTGAACAGGAACGGTTGCAGGCACTCGAAGAACTGGAAGAAATGGAATTCCAACCAACGCGTGAAAACATTCGTGCGCCGCACTTCGTGCTCTGGGTGCGAGAGCAAGTGACAGATATCTTTGGTGAACTTGCCGAAGAAGATCTTCTCGAGCGAGGCGGACTGCACATCACCACAACGCTTGACTGGGAACTGCAACAAACCGCGGAAGAAGCTGTAGGCGCATACAGAGAAGATATTTCTCTGCGGTTCAACGCGCATAACATCTCACTCGTCGCTCTGCATCCGGAGTCACGCGAAATACTGGCATACGTTGGCAATGCCGATTACAACGATGACGAACATGAGGGGAAAATCGACATGGCTCGCGCACCTCGTCAGCCCGGATCAAGCTTTAAGCCATTTGTCTATGCGGCAGCTTTTCAAAAAGGCTACGGTCCGGCCACCGTCCTCTATGATGTGCCGACCACCATCGGAAGTGATGAGCCGCAAAACTTCGACGGAACCTTCCTGGGACCTCTTCCCATCCGAAAAGCTCTCGGAGGATCGCGCAACCTTCCGGCCATCAAAGGATTCTTTCTGGCCGGAGGAGAAGAACCCATCCTACACCTTGTCTCGCGCATGGGCGCTCCGTCACCGTTGCTTCGCCGTGCAGAGCTTCGACAACAGAGCCCTGACGGGGAGTATGACTATGGTTGGCCCTTGGCACTCGGGTCTGCGGAAACCCCGCTCCTTGAGATGGTTCACGCATACAGCACGCTTGCAGCGGGAGGAACGTACAAGCCAGTGGTCAGCGTTCTCCGCATCACAGATCGTAATGGAAATATCCTCTTCGAAGCAAAAGAGGATACTGTGGAAGAACGTGTTCTCGATGAACGTATCGCCTACCAAGTAACATCCATCTTGAGTGACATGAATGCGCGGCCGGATAACGAGTACTGGCGTACCGTTCTCTCCATACCGGAGATGCAGGCGGCTGCAAAAACAGGTACAAGCAATGTCTGTACAAAGAGAGATACGAAGAATCTCAAAGATGAAGACGAATCGCTTGGAACATGCCTCGAAAGGCGACCGGACAACCTGTGGACTCTCGGGTACACGCCGAACCTCGTTACAGGCGTGTGGGTTGGTAACGCCGCACCGAATCCACTGTCTCAAAAAGCAGAATCTCTCGTCACTGCCGCGCCGATATGGAAGCAATTTCTCTCTCGCGCCACGCGATACCAACGAGAAGAAGCAAACGACTCAAAGGGTCCAAAGGAGTTCCGTACTGAGTTTTCCGTACCATCTGGTGTCATCTTTCCACAAGTATCTCGTCTGTCGGGAGGACTTCCCACAGAATGCACTCCTGTCCACTTGCGCGGTGCCGATGTGTTCCTGCAGGAGGCTCCACCTCTTGCCACTGACTCTGCTTGCGTCTTTGCGCGTATTGACAAAGTAACGGGACTTCTCGCATCAGACAGTTGTCCAAAGGATGCTCAGGAAGACGGCAGCTTCCTCGTGCCGACAAGTCTCCTTCCAGACCGTTGGCCAACTTGGCAGGAAGGAGTGCAGGAGTGGGTCACTGCACACATGGAACTCTGGACAGCCACTCCTGACCACTCCGGTTCTCTCCTTCCACTACCCATTGTCCCCACCGAAGAATGTGACCCTGCCCTCACTCCGGGACGTCTGGAACAACCGAAACTGCAGATCACTTTTCCGAAACAAGGCGGCAGTGTGTCGTATCCGTCTTTCACACCTCAAGTTGTTCCCACAGTCGGCTCTCGCATACGAAACATTGAATACCTCGTTGACGGACGACGCGTTGCTTCCGGCACAGGAGCAATCGGTAAGGCGCTGCGTATGCCACGCTCCGTAAAAATGAACGGTTCGCATACACTCGAAGTGATTCTGACAGATAAGTACTTCAATCAGGCCAGTGACCGCGTATCTTTCACTTTTGAAGAAGACACGTCCGCCCCCACCGTACGCATTCTCTCTCCGGTCGCATCGACCATAGACTCCGGAACAGAAATTACCATTCGTGCCGAAGCCCGCGACAACGACGGCGACGTGAAGTACGTGGAGTTCTTCTTGAGTGAAACACTCCTCACGACCAAACCAAAGAAACCCTACGAATTCAAATACGTTCTCGATCTTCCTCCCGGAACCTACCGGCTCCGCGCGGTGGCAGAGGACATAGGCGGAAACGAGGGAGAGGACAGTATTGAATTACACGTGCAGTAACTGGTACGCTCCCATTCCTATGAGAGAACTTCCAGACAAATTTCTCACGGCTGTCATTGCTGTCCAACCTCTTCCAGGCTCACCCGATTACGACGGTGATGATGAGAACATCGTCGACCACGCTCTCTCCGATTTGAAACACTATGACGATGCAGGTGTAGACAGTGTCTTTTTAGAAAATGACTATGATTTACCATTCGTGCGCGAAGAAGATTTGGACCACAAAGGCATTGCACTCATGACGAGAATTGCAAAAGAAGTGCGTCGACGCTTTGCAAAACCCATTGGCATTCAAATGCTCGAAGCAGCCAATCTCACTTCTCTGAGAATCGCTAGAGAAGCGGACTTGGACTTCATTCGTGCAGAAGGATATGTCTATGCACATATTGGCGGCGCAGGACTCTTCCATGGAAATGCAGGGAAAATTATGCGCTTACGAAAGGAACTCGGCGCACAGCACATCAAAGTGTTTGCTGATGTAAAAAAGAAGCATGCCGCCCACGCTCTCACTGCCGACCTCGATATCACGGATGAAATTAAACAAACAGTCATGTTTAAGGCAGACGGAGTCATTGTGACGAGTAAATTCACAGGACTTAGTCCTGACCAAAACGACTTACGCAAAGCAAAAAAGGTAACGAAAAAACCGGTCGTTATTGGTTCCGGTATGACAAAGGAAAATATTCAAGACTTCCTCCCTCTGGCTGACGGTTTCATCGTCGGGTCTACATTCCGTACCAACGGAAGCTTTCTCGCTGATCTGGATCCGGAGAGATTACAAGAATTTATGGATGTGTTTTTGAAGGCAAGGAAGAAGGTGGAGAATGTACTTGCATAGCTACGCAGTATCCGCATTCGTAAAGACCTCACTCACATCATCATCCTCTTCAATTTTCTCGATGAACGTGACGAGTTTTTCGGCGACTGCAGGGTCGACGACCTTCACCATATCTTTCGCAACCCATTTTAGGCCGGACTCTTTCACTTCTAGCCCTTTTCCTTTCAGGAAGTCCCGTACTTTCGTCCAATGACTCTGATCTGTTGTGACAGATACAATGTCACCCTCACGGTCGATGTCCTCTGCACCAAGGTCCATAAGAGCAAGTTCGATATCGTCGGACCATTCAGGTGCTTCTGCCACCAAAACCCCCTTTCGTTCAAACATCCATTGCACACTGGCTGTGTCTGCGAAGCGCCCACCGGCTTTATCAACCGTGGCACGGACATTATTGAGCGTACGGTTGCGGTTGTCCGTGAGACACTCAATAAGACAGGCGAATCCTCCAGGACCCATAGCCGCATACAGTACCTCTCCCATTGCCTCACCTTTTAACTCGCCGGTTCCTTTTTTAATGGCACGTTCGATATTTGCATTCGGGACATTGTCTGCCTTCGCACTGTCAATCGCTGTCTGGAGTGAGGAATTCATATCAGGATCCCCGTTCCCGCCGCCTTCACGCACGGCAATCTCAATAAGTTTCGCATGACGCGTA
>PFDS01000019.1:0-3370 GCA_002772605.1 Candidatus Peregrinibacteria bacterium CG10_big_fil_rev_8_21_14_0_10_49_16 | reverse complement strand
GCTCTCTCAACTGCAGTTTTCAGCATCTTCTGATGATGAAGGCAGACACCCGTGTGGAATCGCTTACGAATATTACCGAAGTAATCCAAGTGGGGTTTGAGCAGAGGATAGTTTTTGTAGTCGATGTAGTCCGCTTCTGACTCACAGAACTGACAGACTTTCTTCTTTTGACCACGCTGCTGTGTAGAAGTCTTAGCCATAAAGGTACATTGTTAGTTGTTAAAAGTCATAACTGAAGATCGTCATCGGAAATAATTTTCTCAAGGTGCTCTTCAAGTTCTTCTTCCTTCACTTCTTCCTTCTGAATACGACGACTGGTTTCTGCTTTCTTCGCCTTCTGCTTTGCACGCTCAATAACCTGCGCCTTCAGTTCCTCTTCGTGCTGACGCAGCCGTGCCTGCTCTTCAGCCTCACGACTTTTCAGCCACTGCTGAAACTTCTCTTCATACTTTTCAACCTTGTAACCCGTATCGGGCTTTATCAGCATGTGACGAAGAACACCCTTCGCAATACGCAACGCCTCATCGACAGTGCGAATGTTTTTGGGGTCTACCTCGTAGTAGTACACGATGTATTTTCCTTCATGATGTCCCGCAATGGGGTAGGCAAGGCCACGACGTGACCATGGATCCTTGTCAACCAGCGTCCCTCCGGCCTCCTCAAATATTCCTTCAATCTCCTTGAGAAGCTTACTCTCATCCCCTTGTGGACAAGGGTACTCGTAGAGAACAACACACTCGTAGAGACGCGTATCCTTTTCTTCTGCCGTATCTATGAGGTCCGTATCTGCCATAGCGATTCGTGGGTAAATCCGCCTGAGGCGGAAAATCGTGATGATATCCTGAGGAAATCAATAAAAAGAGTCAAGTTTTTCCCTAAAAAGTCATCCCCTTTTCTTGACCACATATTCCGAAGAAGTCTATACTGCTAACCTTGCTAGCCTGAAAAAATAGCGGGCTGCAGGATTTCAAAAGGTTCTTCACCCTTCGACTCGGCTCTTCGAGCCTCCCTCAGGGTGAACGATCTTCGATCGTTCACAGCATTGTAGAGTAGAGAAGCTAGTGCTCCTTTGAGGCTTTTGGCCTCACAAGGAGAATCTAAACTATTCCTTTGATCTATAATGATCATATCTTTTTGAAGAGCTTGATCCTGGCTCAGAGTGAACGCTAGCGGTGCGCCTTAGGCATGCAAGTCGAGCGCCCAGCACTTTGCGGATGACGATTCGTCCATAAAGTGCTGGGAGCGGCAAACGGCTGCGTAACACGTGGGAACCCACCCCGTACTCAGGGATAACTCACCGAAAGGTGAGCTAATACCGGATGGTCTCGTAAGAGTAAAGCTTTTGCGGTACGGGAGGGGCCTGCGGCATATCAGCTTGTTGGTAGGGTAACGGCCTACCAAGGCAATGACGTGTAGCTGGTCTGAGAGGACGACCAGCCAGAATGGGACTGCGACACGGCCCATACTCCTACGGGAGGCAGCAGCTAGGAATCTTCCGCAATGGGGGCAACCCTGACGGAGCGACACCGCGTGGGGGATGAAGTGTGTTTCACACGTAAACTCCTGTTCTGAGGGACGAAATTTTTGACGGTACCTCAGCAGAAAGCACCGGCTAACCCCGTGCCAGCAGCCGCGGTAAGACGGGGGGTGCAAGCGTTACTCGGAATTACTGGGCGTAAAGCGTCTGCAGGCTTCCCATACAGGTCTATTATGAAATCGCGGAGCTTAACTCCGCGCCTGTAACAGAAACCAATGGGATTGAGTCATCCAGAGGCACCTGGAATGCCATGTGTAGGGGTTAAATCCGTTGATCCATGGTAGAACGCCAAAAGCGAAGGCAGGGTGCTGGGGATGTACTGACGCTCAGAGACGAAAGCGTGGGGAGCAAAGGGGATTAGATACCCCCGTAGTCCACGCCCTAAACTATGTGTGCTCGGTGTGGGGACTTCAATCAGTCTCCGTGCCTCAAGCTAACGCGGTAAGCACACCGCCTGAGTAGTACGGCCGCAAGGCTAAAACTTAAAGGAATAGACGGGGACCCACACAAGCGGTGGAGCATGGGGTTTAATTCGAGAATAAGCGAAGCACCTCACCCAGACTTGACATCTCGGGAATCGATTAGAAATAGTCGAGTGCCGCAAGGAACCCGAAGACAGGCGTTGCACGGTCGTCGTCAGCTCGTGCCTTGAGGTGTACTGTTAAGTCAGTCAACGAGCGCAACCCTCATCCTATGTTGTTCTTTCATGGGAGACTGCCGCCTCCAAGGCGGAGGAAGGTGGGGATGACGTCAGATCAGCGTGACCCTTATGTCTGGGGCAACACCCGTGCTACAATGGTCGGTACAAAGGGCAGCTAAGTCGCGAGGCGGAGCTAATCCCACAAAACCGATCTCAGTCCGGATTGCAGTCTGCAACTCGACTGCATGAAGTTGGAATCGCTAGTAACCGTGAATCAGCTACGTCACGGTGAATATGTTCCTGGGTCTTGTACTCACCGCCCGTCAAGTCATGAAAGGCAGAGACACCCGAAGGACCATTACTTTTCGAAGGTGGTACCACGGTGAAACTGCTGATTGGGACTAAGTCGTAACAAGGTATCCGTAGGAGAACCTGCGGATGGAACGTTTCCTTACCAGGGAATTTCTTTATTACATGCTCTGACAGGTAGTCATGTCACCATGTTTCTTGATTGATCCGGAGACTACACATACATCCGGATGCTTCTCTCCTCTACAATGCGGTGAATACAGAAAGTGGACTGGCAAACTGCCTGTCCATTTATGATGCCCAATCTCCATCCATCTGCATAACCTTCTGTACAAACTCGCGATGGACTCTCTGCGACTCTGACTGTTCGCGCGCTACAAGCGATACCTGCAAACGCGGCTCTCCTGAAACATCTTCTTTTGAAGGGTAAGGATCTTCAACTGTGACTTCCGGCTGTTCTGAAATATTCATAACAAGAAAAGGGAAGAAAAGATGCTGCAGACTACCTCCTCTCCAGATATGTTTCCAATGTCTGTGTCATTTGATCGTGCATGTCTGTGTTTTCTACGCTGTCCCATGCGCTTTTCAGGAACCCTTCGATGTACATCGCCCGCGCCTCCTGCTTCCCTATACCTCGACTGGCAAAGTAGAAGAGATCTTCAGGACTCACGCGTGAGACCGTTGCACTGTGACTGGCTTTCACATCGTTTGTTTTGATTTCGAGTCCGGGAACAGCATCGATCTTCGCTGTCGTATCCAGCATGAGAACATCCTGCGTGAGATAGGTATTCGTGCCATGAGCATGCGGACCGATAGCAATCATTCCTCTACATGAGACGTGTGCGGATTCTTCTGCAATACCTTTCATGAGGACTTCTCCCTGT